>DASWGO010000326.1:0-8179 GCA_036393695.1 Thermoplasmata archaeon | reverse complement strand
CAGTTCGGGAGTCGTGGCGAGGTCCTGGATGGTTTTGACCGGGATGAGACGCCCCCGACCGCCTCGCAACGGGATGCGCATGAACAGGGGTGCGGCCGCGAACCCGAAGATGAGCGCGCCCACGTGGGCCTCCCAGGCGATTCCGAGCGGCCCCAGGAGTCCGAGGAGGGTTTCCAGGACGAGGAAGATCACGACCACCTCGACCACCGGCAACGAGGGGATCCCTCGGATCGGCAAGAACAGGGCGACCCGGTCTCGGGGGTAGAGCCGCCCGTACGCGCCGAAGACCGCGAAGATTCCGGCGGAGGCTCCCACGAGCAGGACCACGTCACCGAAATGGACCAGTAGGAAGACGAGCGCTCCCGCCGCCCCTCCGACGAAGAACAAGAGGGCCCACCGCGCGCTCCCGATCCGCTCCTCGAGGGTGGGCGAGATCAAGACGAGTCCGAGGAGGTTCAGGAGGATGTGCGTCTCCGACGCGTGCACGAACTCGAACGTGATCCAGGACCACGGCGCGGGCGGCGATCCGGGAGCGGCGACCAGGCCGAGTTCGAAGGTGACGGGCGAGAGCCGGACGAACCCCAACGCGGACGACGAAACCTGGAGGGCGAACACCGCGAGAATCGCGACGGCGTAGATCAGGGAGAGCGGCGCCTTCCGGAGGAACCCGTACGCCGTCGCGAGCACGATGACCGCGATCGCCGCGAGGGAGACCGGCTGCACGGCCCTCTCATCTCGGGGACCGGCTTAACAGATGCGCCCGGTCACACGAACTTGTCGAGGATCAGGGCGATCTTTTCCGCGGCGTGGCCGTCCCCGAACGACTTCGACTTCGTGCCGGACGGATTGAATTTCTCAATCGCATCGAGGATGTCCGCGGTGTCCGTCCCCACGATGGCGTTCCAACCGTCCTCGACGGTCTCGATCCACTCGGTTTCGTCGCGAAGGGTGATGCACGGCACGCCGAAAAAATACGCCTCCTTCTGCACGCCGCCGCTGTCCGTGACGACCTTCGACGCGCCCATCAGGAGCGCGATGAAATCCAGATAGTCGACGGGCTCGATCGCCTTCACCTTAGCCCGCAACGGCTCCCACAGGCCGAACGCCTCCAGGTTCTTCCGCGTGCGCGGATGGATCGGGAACACGACGGTCCGGCCGGATCGGATCAACGCCTCGACGATGCCCCCGAGGGTCTCGCGGTCGTCCACGCTGGCGGGCCGATGCAGCGTCACGAGGATGTACTCGCCTTTCCGCACCCCGAAGCGCTGGAGGATGTCGCGCGAGCGGGCCGCTTGGGCGCTCTGCAGCGCGACATCGTACATCACGTCCCCGACGAGGTGCACGCCGCGGCTGATGCCCTCCTTGACGAGGTTGTCGACCGCGGTCTGCGTGGGACAGAAGAGAAGCGCCGAGAGGTGGTCCGCGACGACCCGATTGATTTCCTCGGGCATCGAGCGATTGAAGGACCGCAGTCCGGCTTCGACGTGTCCGAGAGGGCGGCCCATCTTCGATGCGACGAGCGCACCCGCGAGCGTCGAGTTCGTGTCTCCGTACACCAGGACGAGATCGGGCTTTTCCCGCTCGAAGACGTCCTCGAGTCCGTGCATCATCTCCGCCGTCTGGCGGGAGTGACTGGCGCTTCCGACTCCGAGGTTGTAATCCGGTCGCGGCATGTCGAGGACCTCGAAGAACACGTCGGACATGTTCTCGTCATAATGCTGGCCGGTGTGGACCAGAATCTCCTCGTGGTGCTGGCGGATCTCCCGGCTCACCGGCGCGGCCTTGATGAATTGCGGGCGTGCGCCGACGACGCTCGCGATCTTCACACACGTCAGAGCGGGCGCAGCGCATATAATGATATTGTGCCAAACGACCCTGTTCGCCTCCTGGAGAAGATGAGTGAGGGCGAGCACATTCTTTCGGACGGTCCCACGCCTCCATGATTGTCGCGTTCGCCTTCGCGTAGATAACAGCGGCCCCGGTCCCGGTTCTCTAACTTGCGCTTCGGATTGAAACCTTTATGCGCGGCGGTCCCTTCCGAGCGCTCCGTGAGAGTCGCGGTCATTGGCCTCGGCTACGTGGGCCTTCCTTTGGCGGCGACCGTCGCAGCGACGGGAGCGAACGTCATTGGGGTCGACATTGACCTAGAGAAGGTGAAGGCCGTCAATGCGGGAGAAAGCCCGCTTCAGGGGCAGGAGCCCGGCCTCGCGGAGCTCCTGAAAGAACAGGTGTCTAAGGGTCATCTGCGGGCCAGCCTCGAGGCCTCTGCGGCATCGAGCGCGGACGTCGTGGTGGTGTGCGTGGAGACTCCGATCGATCCCACGACGCACGATCCATCGTACAAGGCGTTGAAAGCCGCCCTCGCCGAAATCGCGCCCGTGCTGAAGCGAGGGGCGCTCGTCTCGATCGAGTCGACGCTCGCACCGGGGACCATGGAGGGCGTCGTGCGACCCGCGCTCGAGCGAGGCTCGAAGCGGAAGGTCGGGCGGGATCTGTATCTGGTGCATTGCCCGGAGCGGCTTACGACGGGGAAGCTGCTCCATCATCTCACAGAATTGCCGCGGGTCCTCGGGGCGAACGACGCGGTCTCGACGCGGAAGGCCCTCGCGTTCTACGCGCGCTTCGCGAAGGCCGAAGTCCACCCGACGGACTGGACGACGGCCGAGGTCGTGAAGACCGCGGAGAACGCGTACTGGGACGTCCAGATCGCCTTCGCGAACGAGGTGGCCCTCATCAGCGAAGAGCTCGGTGTGGACGCCTATCGGGTGCGGGATCTCGTCAACACCTGCCCGTACCGAATGATGCTCATCCCGGGCGCGGGCGTCGGCGGCCACTGCATCCCGAAGGACTCGTGGCTCCTCGTCTCTCCCGCGGTCCAGTCGAAACCGGAACTGATCCCGACCGCTCGCGAAGTGAATGACTTCATGCCGCGGCGGATGGCGCGCCTCGTCGAGGAGGCCCTCGCGGCGGCCGGTCGGAAGATCAAGGGGGCTCGCGTCGCCGTCCTCGGCTTCTCGTACCGGGAGAACACGGATGACACGCGGAACTCGCCCGCGAAGACGATGATCCAGGAGCTCCGGCGTCGCGGTGCCGACATCTCGATCCACGATCCGTTCGCGCGCTCGGAACGAGGGTACGCCGTCTTGCGGGACGTGAAAGCCGCGACCAAGGGCGCGGATTGCGTCGCGCTCGTCACCGCCCACGACGCGTATCGCAAACTCGATCTCAAGGCCCTCGGCCGTCGGATGCGGCATCTGGCGCTCGTGGACGGTCGCAACCTCTACGCCGGTCCCGACGTGGTCAAGATGGGCTTCGTGTATCGAGGCATCGGGAAAGGACAGTTCTGACGCGGCTTACCGGAGCGGAACGAGCTTCCCCGTTCGGTGGGAGTCCGTCGCGGCGATGG
This sequence comes from Thermoplasmata archaeon, assembly GCA_036393695.1. Lineage (GTDB taxonomy): Archaea > Thermoplasmatota > Thermoplasmata > RBG-16-68-12 > RBG-16-68-12 > RBG-16-68-12. Next base: position 4,773 of record DASWGO010000326.1, on the reverse strand, counting down.
CCACCTTGAGCGTTTCGAGCGCGTCTTCTCCGGAGACGAGCGGAGGCCGTTTGTGCTTGACCGCGTCGAGGAAATCCTCGAGCTCTCTCTTCAACGGTTCCTCCTTTCGGACATGGATTTTCTGCGTGTGGTGTTCCAGCGGGATCTGATAGAGATTGAACGGATCCAACGGGCCCAGGGTGCTCGAGCTGACCGTGACTGATTGCTCCGTGTAGTCGACCTCGACGAAGTTCTTGAGGCACGTCAGGGCGAGCCTGCGGACTTTCATTGGGGTGAGCCAGTTCACCTCGACGAAACCGTGGACGCCGTTTTGGAACTGCAGCAGGATGTTCGCGTGGTCCTCGAAGGCCGCGTGGATCTTCCGGCCCCCCAGGGCGAAGACATTCTCCACCGGCGCGCCGACGAGGTAGCGAAGGATGTCGATCTCGTGGACGCCGAGATCCATCACGACGCCGATGTCGCGGACACGCCCGGGGAACGAACTCACGCGCCGCGCCGTCGCGGTCACCAGATCCCCGTACTGCCCTTCCTGGAGGTGCCGCTTCACGACAGCGATCGCCGGATTGTGCCGTTCGATGTGTCCCACGGCCAGGGTCACGCCAGCGCCCTTCGCCGCGTCGACAATGCGGGACGCGTCGGCCACCGTCGCGGCGAGCGGCTTCTCGACGAGGAGCGAGACGCCGGCCTTGATCACAGCGAGGGCCACCTTCGCGTGGTGCTCGGTCGGCACGCAGACGCTGACCGCGTCGAGCTCCTCCTTCAGCAGATGCGCGGCGTCCGTGTAGTACGAGACATTGAAGCGGTTCGATGCGGCGCCTCCTGCCTTCACGTCCGGGTCCGCGATTCCGACCAGGTCCGCGATCTCGGAGTACACCCGGGCGTGGTTCTGGCCCATCGAGCCGACCCCGATGACTCCGACGCGCATCGGCGCCGTCACAGTCCCGCGAAGGAGGCCTCCGGATATAAACGCGTGGCGGGCGCGCAGCCCATGTCGAAGCCTTCATATCTGTTCGCGTCTTCGGTCGGATGTCCGGTGCTACAATGGCAGTCGATCCGGTGTGCGGGAAGCCCGTCAATCCGCACAACGCGTACTGGATGATCTGGTACAAGGGCACGCCCTACTACTTCTGCGGTGAGGATTGCCAGCTCAAGTTCGACCACAAGCCCGAGCATTATCGGCTACTTGCCCTGGACCGACGCCAGAAAGAAGCCATCTACTGATCCGTCCCGCGAGCGCCTCACTCGAAACTTCGCAACGCTTCGGCCGGAGGAATGCGCGAGGCGCGGATGGCGGGGCTGGCGGTCGCGAGGACCGCCCCGATGAACGCGATTCCGCCCAGGAGCAACAGTCGGTCCCAGGGGATCACGAACGCGGCCTGGTTCGCGAAGAACCGGAGATAGAGGTCGTACGACAGCGCGACGCCAAGGGCGACGCCCATCGCGATTCCCGTTAGCGCGATGAATGAGAGTTCGAACAGGAACGATTTCAGCACCATCGATTTTCGGAAGCCGAGGGCGCGGAGGGCACCGGTCTCTTGCCGCCGCTCGACGACGTTGCGCATCGTGATGACGCCGAGGCCTGCGATCCCGACGATCAACCCGAGGGCGAGGTACGCTTGGAGCAGGTTGAACACGCCCATCGTCGTCTCGAGGATCGAGTTGATCACCGCTTGGATGTCCACGGTGATGAGCTGGTACGCGATGAAGTACCGCTCCAGGTCGTGGCCCGCCTGCGTCACGTCGACGCCGGGGCGGAGGCTGAAGTAGAACAGGCTGGCGGCATCGATCCCGAAGTCGGCCTTCACCGAGGAAGAGGACACCCAGAGGCCCTGTGCGAACTGCTCGTAGAGGATTCCGATGATCCGCACGCTCCGGGTCACACCGGTCATGTTGCGGAAGTGGAAGACGTCGTCGACCTTCGCGGTGAAGCTCCCGAAATTCGGACCGAAGTTGTTCGGCACCACGGTGCCATCGATGATCGCGAGGCCGGGATCTTGGATGGCCGCCCACGCGGCCGCGTCGTCGCGGTACGCCGGGTCTCGAGCTTGGAGCGGGAACGGCGGCGTCCAGCTGGCCGGCACGCCGATCAACGAGCTGTTGTGCTGGATCCCGGAGAGGTTCGCGTTGCTCGCGATTCGAACCCGAGCCTGGGCGATCCCATGGTTCTCAGTGACATTTGCGGACGTGGCGTTGTAGGCGGCGAACGCCGCGTCCCAGTTCGGGATCGGGACGCCCGATGCCCCGAGCAGTTCAAAGCCACCGCTCTCGCGCTGGCTCGTCGTCGTGATCGAGGAGCTGACTTCGGCTTGGATGCCCGACATCGTGGCGATCGTGAACATGACGAGGGCGATGCTCGCGAGGGTCGCCCCGGTCCGGAACTTCTTGTTCATCGGATATGCGATCGCGGTCCGAACGACAGGCCGCCACGTGCGGCGACGCACGAGTCGAGTCGCGACCGCGAGGATCGAGTCGCTGTTGAACAGGACGATGAGCAGACCCCCGAGCACGAGCATGAGGCCTGCGGCGATGAAGAGCGTGATGTCCGCGTTCGCGATGCTGAAGAACTTCCATGGACTCAGCACCCACCCCACGATGAACGCGCCCGCGGCCGTGAATACGGCCCGCGCCGGGAGCGCCCGCATCGTCAGGACGGCGACTCCGAACGCGAGGCCGACGGGTCCGAGATCCTGGAGCAACAGGTTCTCCCGGAGAAGGGCGACGACGAACCCGACGGCGCCGAGGACTGCGATCGCCGCCCCGGCAGCCACCTGTCGCCTCGTCGACCCATGAGGAACCGGCTCCGGGATGTCCCGGATCGCGCGTACGATGTTCAGTTTCGATACGCGCCACGACGCGATGACGATCGTCGCCATCGTGATCAGGAAGCCGATCGCGAATCCGTTGATGAGATCCGAGTTCGTCCACGTGAGGATGAATCCGGTGCCGCCGAAGGCCGAGGCGCCGAACACCTGCGAGAAACCCCACAGGATGACGCCCGCGACGAGCAGGCCCGTGAAGGTGCCGACGACGGAGGACAGCAGGGCGTACAGCAGGCCCTCCGACACGAAACTCTGGACGAGATTCGTGCGCCGCATCCCGAGCGCCCGCGCGACGCCCATCTCCCCCTTCCGCTCCTCGGCGAGCATGACGAAGATGTTGATGATGAGCAGGACGCCCGCGATGACCGTGAAGAACCCGAGGAGGACGAAGACCTGGCTCAACTGGTCGATGTTCCGGGTCGCGCCGTCGATCGAGTCGGCCTTCGCCTTCGAGATCGTGAACGTCGAAGAGGAGGGCAGGAAGGGAGCCATTTCCCGCACCGCGTCGTCCGAGCGGAGGTATCCTTGCGTGACCCCGCCGACGTTCGCCACCGAGATCGTGTTGATCTGACCGGCCTCGCCCAGGGCGGTCTGGATCGTGCCCAGCGGCACGAACAGGTTCTCGTTGTCATTCCACGCGCCCCGCCCCGCATCGCGGACGATTTCCTTGACGGTCAGGGACATCTGCGCGTTCCCCCGAGGCATACCCATGCTCACGACGAGGCCTTGCCCGACGTTCGCCTCGACGGCCGTCGCGAGCTTGTCGTTGATGATCGCCTCCGTCGGACCCAGACCGGCGCCGTTCCATCTCGAACCATCGGACCGGACGAAATCGCCGAGGTCCCGTCCCGAGTCGAAGCCGATCACCGTCGCGGTCGGTTCGAAGAGCTGGGACGTCGTGTCGACGACGGCTCCGGGTAGCTGGTACCGAGGCGCGAGTCCGGCGACGTCTGGCATGTCGGCGAGGTGCGTCGTGAGGTTGTCGTACACCTGGGACGAGAACGGGAGCCGCCCTCCCTCGGGCGAGGGGACGAACACGACCTCGTCGACCGCGTCGAGGGCGCGGAAGACGGCGACCTTGACCGTGTAGTCGAAGGTGCTCTGGATCACGTACGACGACGTGATGATCGCCGTCCCAATGAGGAGGCCCGCGACGACGATCGCGACTTGCGTCTTCCGGCGGAAGAAATTCCCCGCGCCGATCCGAAGCGGGAAGCGCTTGCGGCCCGCCCAGGCGAGGACGACGAGGCAAATCGCCCCGACGACCAGGAGGAGCGTGATCGCGCCGTCCATGGGACCGCCTCAGGCGGGCGTCGGGCGGAAGGATTTCAGGATCACGCCGTTCCGCATGACGATGACGCGCTGCATCTGATTGCCAACCGCGCTGTCGTGCGTGACGACGATGAACGTGAGCCCTTTCTTCGTATGGAGGCGCTTCATCAGCTCCACGACCTCCCGGGACGTCTCCGAGTCCAGATTGCCCGTCGGCTCGTCCGCAAACACGATGTCCGGTTCGTTGACGAGGGCTCGTGCGATGGCGACCCGCTGCTGTTGGCCTCCGGAGAGCTCCGCGGGCTTCTTCATCGCGACCTGATCGAGGCCGACCGCCGCGAGAGCATCGAGCGCCTTCTGACGCGCTTCCTTCGGGTCGTCCCCGCGGACGAGGAGCGGCAGCTCGACGTTCTCCACGCTCTTGAGGACGGGCAAGAGGTTGTAGTTCTGGAAGATGAACCCCATCTTCATCGCGCGGAAATCGGTCTTGCCGTTGTCGCTCAGGGTCGAGAGGCGCTGGCCCGCGATCCACACCTCCCCGGACGTGAACTCGTCGATCCCGGACAGGCAGTTCAGGAGCGTCGTCTTTCCGCAACCGGACGGGCCCATCACGGCGACCATCTCCCCCTTGCGGACGTCGAGGTCGAGGCCGCGGAGCGCCTGGACGGCCCCGCCGCCGCTG
>DASWGO010000325.1:0-1578 GCA_036393695.1 Thermoplasmata archaeon | reverse complement strand
GGACGGGGACGGGACCGAGACTCGGCTCGCGCCGCTCGGAACGTTGTTCGAAGACGCGACGGTCCTCCTGCTGGACGGCGTCGTCGCCCAGATCATGGAACGACTTGGACAGACGGAGGCGGACATGCGGGGCCGCCACGCCATCATGGTCTGACCGGTGGACCATGAGTGAATTCACCCGCGCCCTCCGATCGTTCGGGAAGGCGTACATCGTCGCGGTGGTCGCCCTCGGAATCGTCGCCTATGTCGTGTCGCGCCTCCTGTCGAGGGATCCCCTCATCCTCTACCAACTCTTCCTTGTGTTCTTGGGCGTGGGATATGTGTTCGCCTCGGTCCTGTCATGGACCGGCTTCGCGAATCTGTACCGCTACTCGCCCACTCTGTTCGTCGGATTGCCCAGCTACCGAAGGACCGTCGCGCAGGGGGAGATGGGCAAGGAAGGCCGAGACCGACGGGCCCTTGCGGTTGGCATCTTGTTTGGCCTCGCGCTCCTGGGTTCCGGCGTTGCGCTCTTCGGGTGGCTGTTCGCCGCGGGGATGGTCGCGGTCGCCGTTGCGGTCGGATACTCGCTCCGCTGGCTCGAGTCCCTCCTGGCAAAGACCGCTTGAGTACCCGCGAGTCTTTATCTACGCGCCGGAATACGCGGTCGAAATGCCGGACGACTTCGTCGTGACCCCGTGGGAAGTCAAGGGGACCGTGGACTACGACCGGCTCGTAACCCAGTTCGGGACGGAGCGGATCACCCCCGAGATTCTGGAGCGGATTCGGAAGATCACGGGCGAGCTTCACCCGATGCTCCGACGAGGGGTGTTCTACAGCCACCGCGACATGAATTGGATCCTGGACCGGTACGAGAAAGGAACGCCGTTCGCCCTGTACACGGGCCGAGGGCCCTCGAGCGGCATCCACATCGGGCACATGCTCCCCTGGTTCTTCACAAAATGGATTCAAGAGAAGTTTCGTGCGAAGCTGTATTTCCAGATCACCGACGACGAGAAATTCCTCTTCAAGGACTTCGACAACCTCGAGGACGCGACGAAGGTCGGTTACGACAACATCCTCGACATCATCGCGATGGGCTTCGACCCGAAGCTCACGAGCATCTTCCTGGACACAGAGTACATCCACCACCTCTATCCGATCGCGGTCGAGGTCGCGAAACGGATCACGTACTCGACGACCCAGGCGGTCTTCGGGTTCCAGAACGCGAACAACGTCGGGGAGATTTTCTACACGAGCATCCAAGCCGCCCCGGCCTTCCTACCGACCGTCGAGGCGGGCAAAGATGTGCCCGTGTTGATCCCGTGCGGCATCGACCAGGATCCCCACTTTCGCATCACCCGCGATGTCGCCCCCAAGTTGGGGTACCCGAAGCCGGCCTTGATTCACAACAAGCTCCTCCCCAGCCTCCTCGGCCCCGGTGGCAAGATGTCCGCATCGATCCCGGAGTCGAGCATCTTCACGATAGACACGGAGGCGCAGGCTCGGAAGAAAGTGATGAATGCCTTCACGGGAGGACGAGCGACCGTCGAGGAGCAGCGCCGGCTCGGAGCGAACCCGTACATCTGCTCGATCTTC
>DASWGO010000324.1:0-2557 GCA_036393695.1 Thermoplasmata archaeon | reverse complement strand
ACGGCCGGAACTCGAAGACGACCTTGCCATGTTCCTTGTCCTGCGTGACAAGGAGCACCCGCTTGCGCTTCGGAACCACATCGATCGTCTCCTCGAGCGGAATCTCGTGGTAGCGTTTCCCTTTCTTGCCGCCGGGAAGATCGAGCCATTCCATGTCGAGGAGGAGGACCCGTCGCCGAGTCTGCCACACCCATCCTTCGCGTTCCTCGACGAGCGTCTTCTTTGCGAGGGCCACGGGCTTGAAGATGACGTACTTGAGGGAGCGGTACCCGATGATTTGGTCTCCGCCATGGAGGACGGGCTCGTTCGCTTCGGTAAGGACGACCCCCACCTCCCCCACCTGATCGATCTTCATCTGAGTCGCCCAACCTCACGGGCAGGATAAGCTTAACGAGCCCGGTTCGGCCGCACTCACTCCGCGAACTCGTCGAGGCCGATCCTCGGATTGATTTCCCCCGCGACGTTCGTCGCCATCGCGCGAGCGACCTCCGGAGGTTCGCGCGTGTGACCGAGGATCCACATGAGCTTCACATACGCTGTCTCCGGGGTCATATCTTCCGCGCTGATCACCCCGGCCTTCATCAAGTCGCGACCCGTGTCGTACACCCGCATGTTCACGCGCCCTTGGAGCGTCTGGGTCGCCATGACGACCGCCACTCCGTCCCGGACCGCCTGGTGCAGGATCGGGACGAGATCGTGGGAGACGTGGCCCAGCCCGGTCCCCGCGATCACGGCGCCGTGGAGGCCCGCGAGGGTCGCCTCGAGTTCGGACGCTCGCTGGCCTGGGTAGAAGTAGGTGAGCGCGACCTTCAGGTCGAGCGCGTCGTCCACGTTCGTCGGCCCTTTCGACCGGGGAAGGACGCGCTCCGTGAGTTCGACCCGGCCGTCCGGGTGAACGCGGCCGAGGGGTGTTGCGTTCAAGGAGCGGAACGCGTCGCGGCGCGACGAGTGCATCTTGCGAACCTTCGTGCCCCGGTGGAAGACGCCGAACGAGTCGCTCGTTTCTCCATGCATGACCGCGACGACTTCGCCGAGGTCTGCGGTCGCGACGCGGGCGGCGCTGAGGAGGTTCATCGCGGCGTCGGAGGAGGGCCGGTCGCTCGACCGTTGCGCACCGACCACGACGACGGGGGCCGTGAGGTCACGCAGCATGAAGGAAAGCGCCGCGGTCGTGAAGTGCAACGTGTCGGTGCCATGCGGGATGACTACGCCGGCAGCCCCCGATTCGATCTCCTTCGCCGCCTCCCCCGCGAGACGCTGCCAGTTCTCCGGTTTCAGGTTCTCGCTGTAAATGCTGTAAATCACCCGAGCCCGGACGTTGCAGACGTCCAGGAGTTCCGGCACGCTGAACACGAGTTCTTCCGCGGTGACGGCGGGATGGACGGCGCCGGTCCGATAGTCGACGTAGGACGCAATCGTCCCGCCGGTGCCGAGCACCGCAACGGTGGGCTTGTCTTTGGTCGGCGGAGGGAGATGCCGTTCTGCTCCGATGCCGGCCTGCTTTGCGGCCACCTCAACGGACTCGATATCCCCGACGGCGATTCCGATATTGTACCCGTTTGGGAGCTTCAACGTGAGGATGTCCTCGCCGCTGAACCCGTGGTGCGGCATGACGGTGCCCTCGTAGCGCTCGCCCTTTGCATGAACGACCACCGTGTCGCCATGGGTGGCGTTCGCGCGGTCCAGGACGGCCCGTACGCGGGGCGGGTAGTCCATCGTCCTCGCAACCGGTCGGCCCGATATGGTCTTTGTGCCGCGAAAGCGATGACCTCGGCGCGCGATGGTGGCCCGTGAGCCGCACCGCCCGCGAGACTCTGAACGAATTGCGATGGCGCCAGCCGAACCGCCTCGCGGACGCGAACGTGTTCTATCGGGATCGGACACGCCCCGAAGGGTATCGGCTGATCCGCGGATCGCAGATCGTGGAGCTCGAGCGTCGCTATTTCACCACCCTGACGGCCCGTCTCCCGTACTACAAGATCGAGAAGATTGAGTTCGCGGGTGAGACCCTGTTCGAGCGGTGAGGTGAGTTAGGCTTTCGCCTCTCGGACGCCAACGAGCACTCCTTGCTGCTGGAACCACGATGCGAGGGTGCCGGTCAGCAGCTTCCACTGGTTCTTTACCTTCATTCGTCCCCACATCCCGCCCCACCAGCCGCTCACGGACTGATAGAGACGAAGGACGGAACCGTCCGGAGCCGGAAAGATTTCGAACTCGACCGCGTAATACTGAGCGAGCGCCCCGAACGCGATGTTCATGCCCTTGCTGCCCTTCTCCGCTTTCCCTTTCGTCGCCGATGCCCAGGTCACCTGGAAGCCGTTCGCAGCGAAAGCTTGCGTCACGAGATTCCGGACGTTCTCCACGGATCCCCGGACAGCGATGTCGGCATAGTCGGCCATGATTCCCTCCGCGGTAACAAACGGAGTTGGGACACGATGAAGCTTGCGGCTCCGACGAAATGTTGGGCACCGCAATCCATTCTAGGCATGCCGTCTCCTGATTGCATTTAGACGAAGGAGAATGCGCCGCGCGTCTGCGCGGCGTGAACGGGAGGTTT
>DASWGO010000323.1:0-6899 GCA_036393695.1 Thermoplasmata archaeon | reverse complement strand
GTACATGATTGCGATACGATCGCACACGAACTTCGCGGACGCAAGGTCGTGCGTGATGAAGAGGTACGTCAAATTGTGGCGGGCCTTCAGGTCGAGCATGAGCTCCAGCACTTTTGCCCGGATTGACATGTCGAGCATTGCAACCGGTTCGTCCGCCACGAGGAGCCGGGGCCGAAGGATCATCGCTCGCGCAATGACGGCCCGCTGCTTCTGCCCCCCGCTCAGGTCGCCCGGATACTGATGGTACAGCAGTTCCGCGGGCGTCAGTCCCACCTCGCGCATGATCGCGAGGACGGCCTCTCGAATCTCCTGGGGATCGTCGGAAATCCCATGGACCTCAAGCGGGTGGCCGATCGCACGGCCGATCGACATCGCGGGATTCAGGGATGCGTGAGGGTCCTGGAAGATGATCTGGATCTTCGTCCTCAAGGGGCGGATTTGTTTCTCCTTCAGCGTCGTGATGTCCACGCCCTCGAAACGGATGTGGCCCGACGTCGGCTCGGTGAGGCGAAGGACGGTCCGGCCGACCGTCGTCTTGCCGCACCCTGACTCCCCGACGAGACCGAGGATCTCTCCGGGTTGGAGCACGAAGCTCACACCGTCGACCGCATGGACGACGGGCTTGTCCCGGAAGACGAGGCTCTGGAGGAACGGCATCTTCACCGGGTAGTGGACCACCAGGTCTTCGACCTCGAGCAGGGACGCGGGGGCGTCGGAGGGCGCCGACTCCGCGATCACACGAAGTCCTTCCCGAAGTGGCAGGCGGCGGCCTGATGTTCGCGGTACTCGAGCAGGGCGGGGACCTCCCGCGTGCAGATGTCCTGCGCGTACGGGCACCGCGGGTGGAAGCGGCACCCGGTCGGCGGGTCCACGAGGTCGGGCGGCGATCCGTCGATCGACGAGAGCTCCTTCGTCTCCAAGTGGATGACGGACTTGAGGAGGCCCTGTGTGTACGGATGGATGGGCTTCGCGAAGATCTCCCGGACCGGTCCGATCTCCGCGATCTTTCCGGCGTACAAGACCGCGACCCGGTCGCAGGCCTCGGCGACGATCCCGAGGTTGTGCGTGATGAGGAGGAGGGCCATCTGGTACGCTTTCCGCAGGTCTTCCAGGATCTCGAGGATCTGCGCCTCGACGATGACGTCCAACGAAGTGGTCGGTTCGTCCGCGATGAGCACGGACGGCCGCATCACGAGGGCGAGCGCGATCATGATGCGCTGGCGCATCCCCCCGCTGAACTCGTGGGGAAAGTTCCGCATGCGGGATTCCGGGATGCCCATGGACTCCAACGCGGTGCGAGCCCGCGTCCTCGCCGCGTCCCGGGACACGGCCTCATGAGCGCGGATTTCCTCGGTGAAGTGGTCCTCGATCGTGAGGAGCGGATTCAACCGGGTCATCGGATCCTGGAAGATCAGGGCGATGTCTTTTCCGCGGAGGCGGCGGAATGATTCGTCGTCTAGGGTGAGGAGGTCTTTCCCGCCGAACACGACCTGCCCCCGGACCCGGGCGTTCCCCGGCATGACGCCGAGGATCGCCTTCCCCAAGGTCGACTTGCCGCATCCTGTCTCGCCGACGATGCCGAGCGTCTCCCCGGCGGACAGGCTCAGGCTCACATCGTCGAGCGCGTTGACCGCCCCGCGGTCCGTCGCATAGTGCACCGTGAGGTGCCGAACCTCGAGGACGGGCTGCGCCTACATCCGCTCCTTCTTCAGCAACGGGTTCACCAGATCATTCAGGCCTTCTCCCAGGAAGCTCAAACCGACGGTCAAGAGGACGATCATTACTCCCGGGAACAGCGTGGTCCACCACATCGCGTTGCTGAAGGTCTGCGCGTCGCTCAGGTCGAGTCCCCAATCAGGGGTCGGCCGTTCGATTCCGTAACCCAGGTAGCTCAGGCCCGCCGCCGTCAGGATCGCGTCCGCCGCGCTGAGCGCGAAGATTACGGGGATCGCGACGATGACGTTGTAGGCGATGTAGGACCACATCACGGTCCACGGTTTCGCGCCGAGCGCCCTCGCGGCCTCGACATACGTCTCTTGTTTGATCGACAAGGTGTGATTGCGAGTCACACGGAAATACAAGGGGACGTAGATCACGGTGATTGCAATGCCGATGTTGAACACGCCTTTCCCAAGGATGACCGCGATGATGGCGGCGAGGAGCAACGAGGGGAACGCGTAGATCGAGTCCATCACGAGCACGAAGACGCGGTCGAGCCGGCCTCCCGTATACCCGGAGTACAATCCAACCGGGAAGCCAATCAGGAGGGCGAGGAACACGCCGATGGACATGATCTCGAGGCTCGTGCGGGTCCCGAAGAGGACACGGCTGAAGATGTCCCGGCCGAGGTAGTCGGTCCCCATGAGCGCGAGGCCGCCGGGCGCCTGGTTGACGAGTCGGGTCTCTCCGACGAAACAGTAGTGGTAGTCCGACCCGCAGAGGGCCTGCTCCGGGTCGCGCAGGAGGCCCGCGAGGGTGAAGAGCGGGGCGAGGAACGCAATGAGGACGAACGCGATCAGCAGGAACAGCCCGATCCACGTCATGGCCCCCGCCAAGGTCCGGCGCTTCCGGATCATCGGGTTGAGGATCCGTCCGAAGAACGTGTGCGGCCCGAGGAGCGACTCCCACGTGATCTCGCTCGACGACCGTGACTTCGTTTCGGTCGCCATGTCAATATCGAACTCTCGGGTCGATGAGGCCGTTGATGATGTCGATGACCATCGAGACGAGGATGATGATGAACGCGTACACGACGATCGTCCCCTGGATCATCGGATAGTCCTTCGAGTTGATCGAGTTCAGGAGGAGGGTCCCGATCCCATCCCAAGCGAACGTGCGCTCGGTGATGACCGCGCCGCTGAACAGGATCGCGAACTGCAGTCCCAGGACCGTGATCACGGGGATCAGCGCGTTGCGGAACGCATAGCGGTAGACGATCGAACGCCAGCGGACCCCCCGGGCTTTCGCGGCCTCCGCGTAGTCCGACTCGACGGTCAGGAGGAGGTTCGCGCGCACGGTCTTGGTGAAGAAACCGCTGAGGTACAGACCCAGGGTCAGGCACGGGAGGACCAGATGCCGGATTGCGTCGACGAAGTTCGGCCAACTCCCGGCGAGGATCGAATCGATTGTCAGGAGGCCCGTCACTTGGGTTGGCGGGGTCAGGGAGAACCGCTGACTCGTCGGGAGTAAGTGGAGTTGCACCCCGAAGACGAGCTGGAACATGAGGCCGAGCCAGAAAATCGGAATCGCGAAGATGACGGTGCCGTAGAGGCGGGCGGCGACGTCGATGGGCTTGTCTCGGTTGACCCCGCCGACGAGGCCGGCAAGCACTCCGACCGTCGTCGCAACCGCCATCGCACCGATCGAGAGTTCAATGGTCCCGGGCAGCTTCTGGACGATCGTGTCGAGGATTCCCTTTCCTCGGTACGGGTCCGTCAGCGAGGTCCCGAAGTTGAGGGTGAGCACTTGCCGGATGTAGATCACGTACTGGTCCCAATACGGCTTGTCCAGGCCGTATCGGGCGCGCGCGTCGGCGACGACGTCCGGAGGGGCACGGCCGCCGTAGAGGGCCGTGATCGGATCGCCCGGCAGAATCCGGAGCACGACAAACACGGCCGTCAGCAGGATGAAAAGCATGGGGAGAGCCAGGAGCAGCCGGGACAGCGTGTAAGCCAACAAGGACGAGCGTTTCGCCATGTCACCCGCTCGCTTCAGCTATCCCCCCAGAGGGAATAAAGGGTTGGGGGACCGACAGTCCTACTCCCGGTCCCTTGCGATGAGGATCCCTGGACTCATAAAGTAGCCAAGCTGGGCCAGGAGACTCTTCGCCTGTGCGAGGTTCGGCGAGGATCCGTAGACCGTCTGGAACACCGGGAGCGAGTAGGGCATCGCCGCCGGCACCATGCTGTAGATCGGGACCGACAACCCCCCGAAGACGGTCGTGTTGATCACTTGGCGGTCCACCGCGTACGCGATCGCCTGTCGGAGGCGTACGTCATTGAAGGGGGCCGTGTGGACGTTGAAGACCAGGTAGCGAATCCGGGGATTCGTCCCAATGTCGACTTTGAGATTCAGGCTCGTGGCCCGGTTCTTGAGGTCGAGGATGTCCGCCGGGAGCAAGGACCGGTACGCAACGTCGATCGCGTGGGTCTCGATCGCCTGCTTCAGGGTCTGGGCGGTATAGCTCAGGGTGAGCGTCACCTGATTGAGCACCGGGATCCTCGGGATGCCCCGCGCCGCGTACAAGCCGGGCTGGTAGTAGTTCGGGTTGGCGGTCATGATCACTTGCTGGCTCGGGGTGTATGAGGTCAGGTTGTACGGCCCCGTCCCAACGACCTTTCCGACGGCGTCGAGCTGCTGGCCCGTGTTGTTGTACGCCTTCATGGAAACCGGAGCTGACACGGAAAAGGCCATGAGCCCGTTGAAGAAGCCGACCGGCCGGCTCAGGTGGAACACAATCGTGGCCGGGTCCGGGGTCGTGATGGCTCCGACCGGCGTGTTGTTCCCGTTGGCCTGAGACCGACCGAGCGCTCCGACGTCGTACAGCAAGAACGCGGCGCTGCCAGGGATGTTCAGCTTGATCGCGCGGTCAATGGACCACTTCATGACGGTCGAGTTGAAATCCGTCCCGTCGGCGAATTTCACGTTCGGACGCAGGTGATACGTGAAGGTCATTCCATCCGTTGAGATGCCGCCGTTGGCTACCGTGGGGACCACCGTGGCGAGACCGGGGACCAGCGTGGTCGCCTGCGTGTCGTACACGAGCAGGGTGTCGAACAGCTGGTTGATCATCTCGATCGAGAAGTAGTCGTATGCCGACGCCGGATCCATCGACGTGATGCTGTCCGTCGTCCCCCCGGTGATGGCGGTCGCGCCGGTCTTGTTCATCACGAACCACTTGACACTGACCGGATGGAGGAAGACGTCCGACACCGTGTTCGAGTATTCGACGTCCGACGGGTTCTGCCATAGCGGGATGTACGGGACGTCAGTCGCGAGCTTGTTCTGAATCTGCTGGAAGATGCCTGCGCGCACCGTGTCGTCCGTCGACGCGGCTTCCTGAGCCAGCCAGGTATTCATCTGGGAATCGTTGTAGCCTGAGCCGAGCGATGCGGCGCCGGAGGTACTCAAGAACGGAGAGACGTAGTCGTCAGAATCGAAGTAGTCCGGATACCAGCCCAGGAGGAAGAACGGGAGGCGCTGGTTTCCGAAGTCGTCCGTGTAGGTCGTCCAGGGTTCGGACCGCAGGTTCACCGTGAGTTTGCCGGTGGCCTCGAGGGAACTCTTGAGCACCTGCGCGACGGCGGGTTCCGTAGGCCCATAGTGTTCCGTGCTGTTGTACCACAGATCGATCTTGAGGGTCCTCGGTGGCGCCGTGAGGAGGACCACGGCGACTGCGGCCCCGATGATCACAATCACAATCACAACGACGATGGCAATCAGTATACTTCGCTTCACAGGCCTCTCCTCCCGGTGCTGCCCGAGAAATCTACGGGCACGACGTCAGGGAATCCGAGTACCCGTAGTTAACCGTTTCGAGACTGTGCGGTTCGACTGGTGTCCGACTCATCCGAAATCCTCGAGACGTCGCGCCGGACTCCTGGCGGCTCGCAATCGGTCGAGCACCGACTTGACTCGTTGTGGCGAGAAATCGCGCTCGTCGCAGAGGAAGCGCAGCACCCCGGCAGAATCGAGCGCTCCGACGGTCAGGTCCACGTCCTCGGTCACGGGAGGATTCGAAAAGAATGCTCGGATCGCCTCGAGGTGGTCCGGCAATTGCGCACGGATCTCCGCGGGCGATCGGTCGAGCGATCCCCATTCCCGAATTCGTTTGACGGCAGTCTTCGGGCCAATTCCTTTCACCCCATCATCAAAGTCCGTGCCGACCAGAATCGCGACGTCGATGAGCTGTTCGCGGGAGAGGCCGAGGATCCGGAGGTTCTCCTCGAGGTCGAGCAATTCGGGTGGAACGGCCCGCGATCGGCCGATGCTCGGCAGGAACTCGCTCGACGCAACCGCGAGGAACCGGACGAGTCGAGGGGCCCCGAAGAGTAGGGAATCATAGTCCTTGGAGCCCGCGGCCCACACGTCGCCGCGACGCGCGAGGAACGCGGCCTGGGCTTCGCCCTCGCTCGGGGCCTGGACCCATGGGATCCCGAGCAACGTCAACAGGGTCTTCGCCTCGTCGACCATCGTTCGGGTCAGGCGCGAAGTCATCACGGCTTTCGACCACGCGGTCGCGGTGTCGCCGGAGGCTACGGCGGCTTCGTATTCCCGAATCGACTTCTCGCGCGCCTCGCGCCGCTTGCGAATTTCTTCCCTTTTCAGATCCGGCGGCGGACCGTCGAACACGAAAGCGGGACGGATGCCGTAATCCGCGATGAGCCGAGTCGTCCGGAAGGCCATTCCATTCAGGTGGGATGTGATCCGGCCTTTCGAGTCCTCGAGAGGACGACCGTCGCGCGTGCGCATGATCGACAGGAACTGGTACAATTCGAGGTTTCCGTCGATCGCGATGCTCCGCCCACGCAACGCCTCGAGGCTCGTGGGGTGGCGGGCGACAATCGGCGTGAGGCGGACGCCCATGGCCGAATTCCCCTACCGCATCGCGCGTTATGGCTTCTCGCCGACCTCGAGCGTGACCAGAAACCGCCTACTGGGCTGGGATCGAGAACGTCCAGGCATCTCGATTCGCCGCAATCGCTTCGAGGAGCGTCAAGGCCTCTCCTTTCGGAAGGCTCAGGAAAAACTTCCCGACATGTTTGCAGAAGTCCTTTCGGTCGACGAGCTTGCCCCAGTCTTCGCAGTCGTGCACGATCGTGCGCGCACCGAGGTCGAGCTCCACGCGGTAATTCTTGACGCGCGCCAAGATCGCGCCTCCATCCCTCGAGATTTCGACA
>DASWGO010000322.1:0-3261 GCA_036393695.1 Thermoplasmata archaeon | reverse complement strand
GCGATGAAATTGTTTGAGCTCTTCAGGAATTCGACGTTCACGAGGGATTCTTCCATCGTCATCCGCTCCTGGGGGACGGTGCGGCGCGGGGTCCCATTCGGGCGTATCCGAGGTCCCTATTTAAGAGTTGCCCGCTAAGTCCGTCGGACACGAGCAATGCCCCGCCAGCCCCGCGAAACCGATTCGCGTCGGCGTTCTCCTCCGAACCTTTATTTAGCACACACCCTTTGGAGCGCTTCCTCGAACTGACGCGGAGTGAATCGTTGGGTAATATCCGGCCGACGTACATCAAGCGAGTCGCGATCGAACTCGCGAAGCTCTATCCGAACGAATTCACGGACGACTTCGAGAACAACAAGAGGAAGGTCTCGGAGCTGTCCGACGTGCGGAGCGTCCTGATGCGCAACCGGATCGCCGGGTACATCACCCGATACCGGCAGCGGATGGCCGTCTAGGCCCGCGGACGCCCGCGCCCGGTCCGAGAGCGAGTGGACCCCGTCCCCCATGCCATACGCCGTCGAGACCCGTGACCTCACCCGCATCTTCGCGGGCAAGAAGAAACGGCGGATTCGCCGCAAGCGCGCCACCGGCGAAGGCGAGGACCACCTGGGCCCCGTGACGGCCTTGGACCAAGTGTCGATCCAGATTCGGGACGGCGAGCTGTTCGGGATGTTGGGTCCGAACGGCGCCGGCAAGACGACGCTGATCAAAATCCTCGCGACGCTCCTGCTGCCGACGTCGGGCCAGGCGTTCGTCGCGGGCCATGACGTGGCAAAGGACCCGTTCCCGATTCGCCAGCGGATCAACATGGTTTCTGGCGGCGAGACGTCCGGATACGGCCTCCTGACGGCGCGCGAGAATGTCTGGATGTTCTCCCAGTTCTACGGCGTTCCGAGTAAGATTTCGAAGGGTCGCATCGACGAGCTGATGCACACCTTCGGCTTGTGGGACAAACGGGATGCGAAGGTCCGAATGCTCTCGACGGGCCAGCGGCAGAAGATGAACATGATTCGCGGCTTCGTCACCGATCCGGACATCCTGTTCCTCGACGAACCGACCCTCGGGCTCGACGTGAACGCAGCCCGAGTGATCCGAGACTACATCACGAACTGGGTACGGTCCCAAAAGGGCAAGACGGTCCTCCTGACGACGCACTACATGGCCGAGGCGGACCAGATGTGCGACCGGATTGCGATCATCGACAACGGGAAGATCTTGGCTTGCGACACGCCGGAGAATCTGAAGCGGATGATCCGCACGGAGACGACCTTCCGGCTCGAGGTGGACACGATCCGCGACATCGCGTCCTTCTCCTCCATGGAGGGCGTGAAGAATTTCTCCCACACCGATGACATCTCGAAGAACCGCACGCACCTCACGTTCATCCTCGAAGACGAAGGTCCGGTCGCCGAGATCTTGAGCACGATCACATCCCAAGGCAAGAAGGTCCACTCGTTGCAGAAGTCCGAGCCGACCCTCGAAGATGTGTTCATCAGCATGGTCGGGAGGGGATTCGAATGAAACCGGAGACCGTACGCCGCACGGACCTCCGGTACCGGATCGGCCTCAACCTGCGGGCCGTCGTGGGCCGTTCCTATCCGAGGATCGTCGGCGCGAACCGGGAGCCCTCGTGGATCTTCTTCGAGGCCCTCCTTCCCTTGCTCGGCATCGCCGCATACGTATTCATCTACCAGTCGTTCGGGGCCCGGTCGTTCGCGGCGGCCGCGGGCAACACCACGGCGCAAGCCGTGATCAGCGCGAACACGAACGCCCTAATCGCGTCCGTCGTCCTTGGCGGGACCATGGTCGCCTTCTGGCTGAACGTGCTCTGGTCCATGGCCAGCCAGCTCTATTGGGAGAAGGAAATCGGGAACCTCCAGCTGTACATGATGGCGCCGATGAACCGGATGGCCTTGCTCGGCGGCATGGCGCTCGGAGGGATGGTCATGACATCGATGCGCGCGGTCTCGACCCTCGTTGCAGGCATCCTCGTCTTCGGGGTCATTTTCCAGGTGGCCGACCCCCTGATGCTGCTCGCGGTCTTCTTCGCGGCTCTCATCGCTCTTTACGGCCTGGGGATGATGTTCGCCTCCCTGTACCTCCTCTGGGGGCGGGAGGCGTGGAACCTTTCCGCCCTCATGGAGGAGCCGATCTTCTTCTCCAGCGGATTCTACTTCCCGGTGGGCGGCCTGTTCCGCGTCCCGGGATGGGGCCCCATCATTGCGATCATTGGGTCCTTCGTGCCCGCGACGTTCGGGCTCGACGCGCTCCGACAGCTCACCCTCGGCTCGACCGCCTTCGGCGGACAGTTGTGGATTTTCGATGTGAAGACGGAGCTCTACATCCTCGTCTTCATGGCCGTCCTGTTCTTGATCCTCGCAAGGTACTCCCTCAGATACCTAGAGACGCTCGCAAAGCGAGAGGGGAAGCTGACGTCACGGCATCAGTGAACACGTTCTGGCGGACCTTCAAGGTCGCCGCATGGCTCGGCTGGGAGATGGACTCGAACTGGACGGAGCCGTGGCTCTTCATGGTCTACTCCGTCGTGAAGCCGGTAGCAGGTGCGTTCATCCTCGTCCTCATGTATACCGTCTTCGCCTTCATCGGGAATCGACAGGATCCCGCGGCCTTCTCTTACATGTACGTCGGGAACTCTTTCTTCATCTTCGTCGGATCGGTGCTGTTCGGGACGTTCCAGGTGATCCAGTCGGACCGAGAATGGTACCAGACGATCCGCTACGTGTACATCTCGCCGATCTCGTATTACGTGTACATCGTGGGACGGGCCGTCTCCAAGGTCGGGGTTGCCGCCTTCGCGGTCGCCATCACGCTCGCATTCGGTGTCCTGTTCCTGGGCGTTCAGATTCACCTGACACTCGACGCGATTCCTCTCTTCGCGGCCAGCATGCTGCTCGGCCTGGCGGTCCTCCTCGCGATCGGGATCTGCCTCGGCGGCATCTCGTTCCTGACGGCGAAGCACACGCACGGCCTCGCCGAAGGAATCCCGGGGCTCTTCTACGTGTTCTGTGGCGTGCTCTTCCCCCTCTCGATTCTTCCCCCGTGGGGCCAGGCGATTGGGCAGGCGATTCCGCTCACCTACTGGTTCGACATCACGCGCCGGCTGATGGCCCCGACGCTCGGCGTCGACAGCACGCTCGCCGGATATTCCGACGTCACGATCATGGCCCTGCTTGTGGTGTCGTCAGTCGCCTTCTTCGGGTTGAGTCTGCTCATCTTCAAGACGGGCGAGTACTTCGCCCG
>DASWGO010000321.1:0-4148 GCA_036393695.1 Thermoplasmata archaeon | reverse complement strand
TTCGCCGTCACCCTCAGCGCCGCTTCGTACGTCATGCGATGCCTGACCGACCCGGACGCGCCGAGAAATGCCGGTGCTCTTCGGGCGCTGCGGGTGCTCGCCAGAGAGGGGAGTTTGGTCTGGCCGCGCCCTCCGGCCGCGGTGGCGGCGGGCAACGTCGAGACCTCCCAGCGAATCGTCGACGTCCTGTTCCTCGCGCTCTCGGAGCCGATGGCCGACATAGTCCCCGCGCAAAGCCAAGGCACGATGAACAACTTGACCATCGGCGGATCGGATCCTCGGCCGTTCTCGTACTATGAGACGATCGCGGGGGGCGAGGGTGCGCTCCCGTACCGGCCGGGGATGTCGGGCGTCCACACGCACATGACGAACACCCGCAACACGCCCGTCGAGGCCCTCGAGTTCGCGTACCCGCTCCGAGTCGAAGAATACCGACTCATCCCCGGAACCGGAGGCGCCGGCCGCTACTCGGGAGGAGACGGGATTCGCCGCTCCGTCCGGTTCCTCGCCCGCAAGGGAACCGCATCGATCCTTTCGGAGCGTCGGGTCCTTCGGCCGAAGGGCCTCGAGGGCGGGGACGACGGTCGCCCGGGGAAGAACCTCCTCCTGCGGAACGGACGTCGGCGCGGGCTGCCCGCCAAAGCAACGCTCGAACTCCGTCGCGATGACCTCCTCGTAATCGAGACCCCTGGGGGTGGAGGGTGGGGGCCAAGGGAGCGACGCAGCCGTTGAGAGTAGCCTACGTGCACCGGAGACGTTGACCCGGACGCTGCGAACTCTCCCGTCCTTGACACCCCTCGGTCTGGTCGCGGGCTTTCTGATCGTCACGATGCTCGGTCTCCTTGCCGGAGCACTCACGGGTCTGTCGCCCGGGCTTCACGTGAACAACGTGGCGGCCCTGGTCCTTGCGACGCAGGCCGCCTTCGCGGGCTTCCTTGCGGTCTTGGTCCCTGACATTTCCTCGGAGCCGGAGACGATGGGCCTCCTGCTCTCCTGTTTCCTCCTCGCGACAGCCGGGAGCCACGCGGTGTTCGACTTCATTCCCGCGGTCTTCTTGGGCGCTCCGACGGAAGACACCGCCCTCGCCACGCTCCCCGGCCATCGGCTCCTCCTAGTCGGGCAAGGCGCCAAGGCGGTGGCGCTCGCGGCCCGAGGCGCGTTGCTGGGGAGTGCGTTCGCAGTCGTCGCACTGGTTCCGCTCCGACTCCTCCTGGCCGATCCGATCGGCCTGGCGGACCGCTTTCGCCCGTGGATGCCCGCGTTCCTCGTGTGCGTCCTCGGAGCGGTCCTCGCGTCGGAGTGGCGCGGCCGGAGCCGCGTGCGTCGGCTCGGTCGCGCGGTTTGGGTCCAAGCGCTGGCCGCCGGTCTCGGCCTCGCGGTCCTTCGAGGACCACCCCTCGTCGATCCGGATGCGGTCCTGTTTCCGCTCTTCTCAGGGCTCTTCGGGATCCCGAGCCTGCTCGTGGGACTGCGGGCTCGGCCCGGCTCGATCCCGTATCAGCGACTGGAGCCGCTCCGAGCACTTTCGCGAGAGGACGCGCGGAGCGCGCTGCGCGGAACGATCGCCGGGGCGAGCGTGTCCTGGCTTCCCGGGCTCAGCGGCGGGGCGGCCGCGACCCTGGCCTCGGTCGGCACGCGGAAGAGTGTGGGGCCGAGTCAGTTCATGGTGGTCCTGGGCGCGGTCTCCACATCCACCGCGCTCCTCAGCGTCGCGGTCCTGTTCATCATTCACCGGGCCCGGAGCGGCGCCGCGGCGGCAGTCCGCGCCTTGGCCGGGGATCTCTCTCCGTGGCCCGTTGCGTGGTCAGCGCCTGTGTCGCTCCTCCTCCTGGTCGCGTCGGCCGTCCTCGCGACTGCGATCGCTGCGCCGGTAGCGGCCCGCGTCGGCCGCGGGGTGGCGCGGCGCTGGTCGAGCTCGAACCCTCGACGGATCGCGGCGTTGTCCCTTCTCGCAGTTCTCCTCCTCTTGGCTGCGGCCACCGGTCCCATCGGCATCGGGCTGGCGGGCCTCTCCGCGATCGTCGGCCTCGTCCCGGTCGCGTTGCGCGTCCGCCGGGTGCATCTGATGGCCTCGCTCCTCGTCCCCGTCCTCCTGACGTACCTGGGTGCGGGTAGGTGAGGAAAGGGTAATGACCTCTTGGCCGCATCGTACGTCTCAGCGCACCGTGCCCGAGGCAGACATTGCACGCGGGATCCGCGAACGTGCTCGACCGGCTTTCGTATGTCCTCGCGAGCCGGCAGCGGGAGAAGGTCCTCGCGGCCGTCGTCCCGGGCCCCCAGACCCCGGTTCAAATCGCCAAGTGGACGGGCCTTCGTCTCCCGCACGTGAGCCGGACGCTCGGCCAGCTGGTGCGCGCCGATCTGGCGCTGTGCGTTGGCGGGGAGCGCCGCGGGAAGCTGTACGCGGCCTCGGGGCTCGGGGTCGCGGTGTTCGGGGAGCTCTCCGATGCACGGGGAGACCGGCTGATCGCGCCCATGATTCGCGGGAGCCACTTCCGGAACTACCACCACTGGATCGCGGTCCACCACGGTCGGGCCGCTGCGGACAAGACCCTCATCGAGTCCGGCCTGGATCCCCGTCTCATCCACGCGGACGGATGGTATCCGTTGCGGTCCGCGCTGGAGGTCCTCGACCAGGTCGAGACGCGGTTCGGCGACGGAACTTACGAAACGGTCCGTCGGATGATGCGGGACGAGGCGATCAACTTCTCTTCCCTCCGCCGGTTCCTGAAGCGGGTCATCCCGTTCCCAATCCTCCTGGAGCTCTCGCCGAACTCCTACGCGCGCGAGTTCAATCACGGTCGTCTCGAGGTCGATGTCGAAGGGCACCGCGCGATCTTTCGAAACTACGACTGGATGAGCACTCCGGCGCGATGCGCCGCCTGGCTCGGGACGTACGAAGGCTCGCTTGCCATGCTCGGGATTGCGGGAACCGTCACGAAGGTCGCGTGTATCCTTCGGGGTGACCCGTATTGCGGATATCGAATTGACTGGTGAGCGGCGTCCGCGATGCGAGAGCTGGAAGGACAGAACATCAGATGGTAGCTGACTGGTAACTAGGCATTATCTCCCGCGGCGCGCTTCCGCTTGAAGGCAGGAATCCAGGGAGCGACATCCTCGTTTGGAGGGATGCCTGCCGGAGCCCGTCCTCGCGGGGAGTCGTGGACGGGTCCCTTTCTTAGGCGTCCTCGTGGTTCTCGCGGGTTCCGTAGGGCGTCGAGTACTTGTGCGTCTCGCGGATGCGTTCGATGCCGTCGATTTCTTTAATGTACTCGGCGACGACCGCGGGGACGAGGGATTCCCAGTCGTCGCCCTTAAGCATCCGGTGTCGGACGATGGTGCCGGAGAGGCGCTCGCGGTCCAGGAGGGGAGGCGACGAGACCTTCAGGCCGTGTTCCCGGAACAAGCGCACGACGAGATCCGAGTTCGTGTACACGATGTCGAAGCGGGGTACGAGGGAGGTCACGTGACTGACCCACACGCTGTGAACGTGCGTGTCCGGGATCGGGACGATGTGGTAGTTGTGGATGCCCTCCGCATCGAGGGCCCGTTTGATCATCTCGTATCGCTCGCCTGCGGTGAAGGGATTCTCCCCCGTGTGGCTGTACTGCGCCGAGCCGATGCCGACGATGATTTCGTCGTTCGACTCCAGGATTCGCTTCACCGTCGCGAGATGACCTCGATGGAACGGCTGGAACCGTCCGATGAAGAACGCCCGCCCGGTCACTCGTCGTCCTCCGAAAGGAAGTGGTCGATGTACGGGCATTCGAGCGTCAAGAACTTGCGGCAGTGGACGCATCGGCCGTCATCCTCGGACAGCGAGAGAGCGGGGCTGAACTCGTAGCATGGCATCGGTTCGGAGAACTCGGAGGGATCCATCGGATCGTCCACCGGTCTCTCCGGAATTTCAGTGGGGCACCGCGGCCGGGCCTGGCTTGTCCGGCGTAATCTTCGGGACCAACGCCACGAGTTTGCTGATGAGCCCGGACTTCTTGGGACCCACGAGCGCTTGCTCGAGGACTTCGCTCAGCGTGTCGACCGGGACGATCTCGATCTTCCCCTGGTACTTGTCCTCGAGAAGGACGTCCTTCATGTTCGCACGGGGAATCACGACCTTCTGGATCCCGAGTTCCGCCGCGGCCTCGATC
>DASWGO010000320.1:0-2079 GCA_036393695.1 Thermoplasmata archaeon | reverse complement strand
CAAGGTGCGCGACATCAACCGCGCCGCGGTCCGCCTCGCCCGCGAGGTCGCCGGCGATCGAGTGCTCGTCGCGGCGAACCTCAGCTTGACCTGGATGTACGATCCGAAGGACAAGGGTTCCGCGGACAAAGTGCGTCGCCTGTTCGACGAGCAACTCGAGGCTCAGCTCCAGGAGGCGCCGGACTTCGTGATCGCGGAGACGTTTTCCTGGCTGGGTGAGGCCCTGCTGGCCATGGAGCGGATCGAGAAGACGGGCATGCCGTCCATGGTCACGATGTCGTTCGATAAAGATCCGAAGTCGTACGACGGCCATTCGCCGGCGGAGTGCGCGCGCGCGTTGCGGGACGCCGGTGCCGACATCATCGGAGCGAATTGTCTCCGGAACCCGCTCTTACTCCTCCCGATCGCCTTGGAGATGCGCCAGGCCGTGTCCGGGTTTGTCGCATGCCAGCCGACGGCGTACAGCACACCGCCGGACGTCCCGGACTTCACCGCGACGAAGGAGTTCCCGTTCGAGACGGAGACCCTCGTGCTGTCGCGCAAAGTGATGGGGGCCTTCGCCGCGGAGGCCCGGGCCGCGGGCATCAACTACATCGGCTCATGCTGCGGCTCGATGCCCGTCCATGTGCGCGAGATGGCTCGCGCGCTGGGGAAGGCGCCGGTCGACCGGACGTGGCGCGTGGACTATGCGAAGCCGATGTCCGCCTACGAGTTCTACAAGCACCGGACGTAGGGCGTTCGCGGCCTACTTCTGCTTGGGGGACGCAGCCCCATCCCGGGCAGGACCAGTCCAACGGTCTTCCGACTCAGCGGAACCGGGTCCCGCAGAAGAAGCAGAACATGTTGTCCGCGCTGACCATCGTCCCGCAACTCGGGCAGCGCTTCTTGGTGGCCGTGGGCTGCATCACCGTGACCGGGGCGACCGGTTGGGCCGGCGGAATGGTCTGAACGGGGGTCGGCGGATACGCGATCTGCGGCTCGATTCGCGGGGCCGCGGATTGGGTTGGAGGCGGGCCGGATGGGGGGGCAGACGGCCGGACGGCTTGAACGTAGTAGCTCGGCGGATACAGGGTCTGTGGGCGGGCGAGTGCGCGACGGGCCCGGGCGGCGCGGCGCTGTGGGATGAACGCGACGACCCCCGCCAGGACGATGATGAAGAGTGCCAAGTACAGGAGGTGCGAGGCGAGGAGCTGGTACAGGACGAAGAGGAAGTCGGGGAGGCTCGAAGCCGTGACCGCGTACTCGGGTGAGGAGAACGCGCTCCCGTTCACGGTCGCGACGACCTTGAAGTATAACGCGCCGGCGCCCGAGGGCATCGAGAAGCCGTTCGCCGTGTACGACTGGTGCGTCTGGCCCGATTGGGCGCCGGTTGCATTGCCCAGCCGTCCGGAGACAGTTCCCCACATGACGTGGGTGTCGGTCACAGAGAGCCCGCCCGGCCCGAGGATCGACCACGTCACCCCGAACGTCGAACTGCTCGAGACCGACCGGGGGAACGCGTTCACGGAGATGAACGGTTGGCTCAGGGCATTGATCGCGTTCCAGACGTTCACGACGCCCCAGCCGTAGTTCGTGTTGTAGCCGCTGCCCACCGGCTGGACCGCCGTGCTGTTCAGGATGTTCCAGAGCTCGACGTTCGTCAGGCTCGGGTCGACGGACAGGAGCAACGCGGCGGCACCGCTCACGAAGGGCGTCGAGAACGAGGTGCCTTGGAGGTAGTGGACGTTGTTGGGTTGGTTGTTGCCTCCATTGAGCGTGACGATCCGGGTCCCGGGCGCCGAGATGTCAAGCCCGCTCCCGTAGTTCGAGAAGGAGGCCCGACGCCCCGATTCATCGATCGCCGCCACGGACACGACGTTGGGGAGTCGTGCCGGGTAGTCGAGCGTCCCGACCCCGGAGTTCCCTGCGGCCGCAACGATGAGCGCACCCTTGGACCACGCATAGTCGACCGCGAGTTGGATGTCCGTCGGCCCGATGAACGTCTCATTCGTCCCAAGGGAGAGGTTGATCACCCGGGCGCCGCGGTCCGCCGCCCAGCGGATCGCCTGCGAGGTGTTGAACGAGGAACCTTGACCGTTT
>DASWGO010000319.1:0-5056 GCA_036393695.1 Thermoplasmata archaeon | reverse complement strand
TTCCTTCTTGCCTGGCAGCCAGAGTTCGGCGCAACCGACGTGACCCTCGGCCTGCTGGCGGCCGTGGGTTTCGGCTTCTACGGCTTGGGGGCGGTCCCGTTCGGATTCCTCGCAGACCGGCGACCGCCCGGCCGCCTGCTGCTCCTCTGTGCGGCCGGGATCGCGACTTCCATGGTGGCGGTCGCGGCAAGTCCGTCGATTCCGTTCCTCGCGCTCTCCCTCGGTGCGCTGGGGCTCTTCTCCGGGATATACCATCCCACGGGATTGTCCATCATCTCGCGCGTCGTCGCAGAGCAAGGCCGAGGGATGGGCTGGCACGGTATGGGCGGGAGCCTCGGGATTGCCGCGGGCCCGGCATTCGTCGGGGCGACGTTGGCGATCGGCTGGTCCTGGCGGTCCGTAGCCGGGCTCCTGGTCGTCCCGGGGCTCGTCGCGCTCCTCCTGCTCTTCGTCGCGCGACTCCCCTGCGAACTCCCCGCCTCGGCCCTCGGTTCAAACGGATCTCCACGGCCCCTCTGGAGTCGCTCATTTGCGTTCATCCTCCTCGTCTACATGTTCGCAGGCTTCGCCTATCAAGGCGGGCTCACGTTCCTGCCGCGATTCGTGGGGGCCGAATTCTTCGCGTTGGCCCTCGCCCTCGGGGCCATCGGACAGGTCGTGTCCGGTCGACTCGCGGACCGCCGTCAATCCGAACGAATCTTGTTCGGGTTATCGGTCGCCGCCGCCACGGTGCTGGTCCTCCTGGCGGTCCTTCCGCGGGGGGGCGCGTTCACGACCGCGGCGCTGCTCTTCGGATTTCTCCTGTTCTCGCTCGAGCCCCTTCAGAACATCCTGGTCACCGGAGAGGTGCCCGGGTCCATTCGCGGCCTCGCCTTCGGTTTCACGTTCTTGAGCGTCTTCGGCATCGGATCGATCGGGGCGGCGCTCGCGGGATGGCTCATCGCGAACCATGCGAGCCCCATCCTGTTCCTGATCCTCGGAGGCTTCCTCGCGGCGTCCGGGACCGCGTCCCTCGGCGTTCGTCGCCGGGGCGGTCCGTAGCGGTCCTCAGTTCGCAGGCACCGCGACGCCTTGGGCTTGGAGCGTGTCGCGGATGATCTTGATCATCCCGTCCGGGTCCTTGTAGTACGACGACACGATCTTCGCGACGTCCCGGTAGTTCTTGATCTCCATCCGCTTCATGTACTCGAAGATGTCCAGGCGGCGTTTGACCTCCTGTTCCATCCTCCGCTGGTTCCAGTTCCGGGCGAGGGAGATCTTCTCGTAGACGTACGAGTGACCGCTGTAGTTGAACGTATCATCCGCCGGGTTCCAGGTGTACGCGGAGTTCGTGATCAGCTCGTTCGACTCGGGGTCCGTGCCGACGACCTCGACGATCGCCTTCACGCGCCGGGTCATGTCCGTGCCGACCTTCACCTGCGCCTGGAGCAAGACGATGTCGAGGGCCGCGACGAGGGCCCGCGGCAGGTTGATCGGATCGTTCTCGAGGCGGTGGACCATCGCCTGGACATCATCCGCGTGGAACGTCGTGTACGCGGACTTGCCGGTGGCCATGGCCTGGAACACGACGAACGCCTCGGGTCCACGGACTTCTCCGATCATCATGTACTGCGGCCGCTGACGGAGGGCCGCCGTGAGCAGGTCGAACATGTCGATCTCCCCCGCGGGCTTCCCCGTGGAAGCGACCCGACCGCCGAACCCGGCGCGGGTGAGCAGCGGGACCCAGTTCTCGTGGGGCAGGTTCAGTTCCCGCGTGTCTTCGATGGACACGATCTTCATCTGGGGCGGGATGAACAGCAGGATCGCATTCAGCGTCGTGGTCTTCCCGGAGGCGGTGCCGCCGCAGATGAGCATCGATTGCCCGTTCTCGATCGCGAGCCACAGGTACGCCATCATCTCGGGCGACATCGTCTTGAACCGGACGAGGTCGAGCGGGGTGAAGGGGTTCTCTCGGAATCGCCGGATGGTGAAGGAGGATCCTCGCTTCGTGACGTGCATGCCGAGGGTGGCCTGCAGACGCGAGCCGTCCGGGATCGTCGCGTCGAGCATCGGTTGCGCGACGGAGATGTGCTTCCCGGACCGCTGCGCGAGCCACACCACGAACGAGTCGAGCTCCTCCGCGTTGTCGAACTTGAGGTTCGACGGGATGGAGCCGTACTTGCGATGGTAGATGTAGAGCGGCACGCGGACGCCGTCGCACGAGACATCTTCGACCTGAACGTCCGTCATGACGACGTCGATCGGCCCGTACCGGATGAAGTCCCTGTAGACGTAATAGAGGACGCGTTCCTTCGACACCGGATGGAGCTCGACGCCCAACTCCCGGAGGAGGCCGTCGACGATGCGCCGCAAGTAGTTCTCCTTCCGGGGGCGGTCCGCGTCGTCCAGCATCTCGAGGTTCTCGACGAGGATCTCCTTGAGGACATCGAGGATTTCCGACTCTTCCTCGATGAGCTTCGGCTCGATCGCCTCGTAGAAGTACTCGTTCGCCATCGTGTCGTACAAGATCCGGACATACGAGAAGTTCTTCAGGATCGGCTGGATCTCAATCTCGTTCATGTTCCGCTGAACGATCTTCGGGATCGTCGTGATCTTGCCGAGGCTCGTCTCCTCGACACTGCTCACCTTCGGCGATTTGACCTTGATGCCCTTGTCCCCGAGGAGTCGGGTGAAGTAGCGTTTCTTGATCGAATCGAGCGTCGCGGCGGTGCTGCTCTTCTTCTTCTCGTCCATGCCGTCGACCATGCGCTTCGCTTCGTCCCGGTCGGAGCCCCTCCGGTCCTGGTCCTCCGTCTGCGCGTAATTCCGCTGCGTGGATTGGGCCATTCGGTCACCTCAGATGAACAGGAAAGCGAACAGGGCAATCACGAGCATGATGAAGCTGTGCCGCAGCCCGTTCGGGATCTTCCCCGTGTCCAGGACGCCCGCGAGGATGCCGTCCCCGAGGCCGTGCACGACCGTCGCGATGAAGAACGCGATTCGGATTTGGTTGACGACCCCCGGAAGGTCTTGGGCCAGCGGGCTCTGGACGGCGCCGGCGGTCGTGGCCAGCGCGCCGCTCGCCTCGAGCATCTTCGGCAGGAACGTCACGTCCAGAATCCAGATCGTCACGAGGAACACCATGAAGGAAATGTAAATCACCGCGATGTACGTCGACATCGTGATCCGGCGCTCATCCTCGGTCAGCTGGTTCTCCTTCGTGTCGTGGCTGACCATCGTCAGGACGTCGGCGACGTCGCCTCCCGCATCGGAGGACTTGGCGATGATTGCGACGACCCGCCCGACCATCGGGGTTTTCACGCGCTCCGCAAAGAGGCGCAGCGCCTCCGTTGCGGGGACGCCCCACGTGATCTGGGCCGCCATCTTCTTGATTTCCGGCGTGAGCTTACCGTAGCGGCCTCCGGACGAGACGACGATGGCATCGGCCAGTGTCATGCCGAAGCGCCCGGCCTCCGCGACATCGCGGAGGAAGTCCGGGAGCCGGCGTTCGATCTGTTTTACTTCCCGCTGAAGCTTCGCCACGTAAAATCCGTATGGCCCGATGAAGCCGAGGGTCGCCACCACGAGCCAGTACAGGAACCGTTCCGTGGGACCTTGGGTGGCTCGGAAGGCGAGGTTCACCGAGTCGATTAGGTTCAGGAAGGCGACGAACGCAAAGAGGGCGAACAGGGCCGACCCGATGCCAGTGACGCTCTTGCGGCGGTCTCCCTTCTCCGTCCGCCGAAGTCGGGCCTTCTGAAGCTCGAGATTCGTCATCTCAGCCCTCCTGTTCCATGTTCCAGATGACGAAGATGAATCCGAACTGGCTCATCGGGATCATGAGCGCGACGACGACGTACAAGAGGAGGACGACGAATCCGGACCCCGTCTTGCTGATCAGGGCCATGATCGCCATGATCACGACGAGGAAAAGCGGGAACGCCACGACGACGGTCACGAACGACTCCGCGAGCATCCCGAGCGTCTCCATCTTCTTCCGCATCTCGAGGCGGTCTTCCTTCTCGAACTGCTCCGCCTTCACGAGGAAGTAGGGTTTGAGCTGGCCGCCGCTCGTGGAAGTCGTCACGACGCCTTGGAGGAAGTCCGAGAACTTTGAGGACGGAGAGCGCTGCGCGGCCTTCCGGATCGCGGTCAAGATGTCCAGGCCGAGCAGCTCCGTGTCTCGGGTGATCCACTCCGCCTCCTTGGCGACCTCTCCGTAGATGGTCTGTTTGGAGAGCTCTTTGAAGATCACGTCGACGGGGACGTTGGCGGAGGCCATCGCAGAGATGAACGACATTGCGCCGGAGATCCGCTTGTCGATCTTGTGGCCGCGCTTCTTCGCCATGCCCGCGGGCTTGCCGTGATAACCGACCGGGAGGCCGAACGCGTACATGTACGAGAAGAAGATCGGAATGGCCGCGACGAGCGCGAAGATGGTGAGGAGCGTAACGATCGGGATGCTCAGGATGAGCAGGAACAGCGCCGCAACGAACGCGGCGACGACCGCGCCAACGGCCGCGAACGTAGTGTTCATCCAAGCGACCGCCAGGTACTCTTCGGGCCGGAGCCGGATGTGGGCCTTCAGAAGGTTGTCCTCGAGCTCCGGGTCGCTCCCGGTCCGGGCCTGGACGAACTTCCCGAACATCCGCCACGCGACCTGAGCCTTCGGGGGCAAGCTGACGTTGACCGGCTTGGCTCCCTTCGGGAGCTTCACCATGTGGGCGCCCTTGTCGGTCTCCTCGCCCGGGCGGAACCGCTTCGTCTTCGTGAGCGTGCCTCGCGTCTCGAGTTTCTCGAATGCCGAGCTACCCAACGGTCTCGCCCCCTGCCTCGACGGCCTTCATGACCGCATGGTCCTGCCAGCCCATCTCTTCTCGGACCCGCTTCGCGGTCTCCTCGGGGTACTGGTAGTACTGGACGACGATCTTCGCGATTTCTCGGAAGTCGATCAAGTTCTTTTGCAACATGTAGTTGATAATATCGACGCGGCGCTGGAACTCCGCCTCCATTTCCTCGTGAGTCATGTTCTTCATCTCCATGATCTCGTCGAACAGGAACGAGTGCCCCTTGTAGA
>DASWGO010000318.1:0-3618 GCA_036393695.1 Thermoplasmata archaeon | reverse complement strand
GCCCAATTCGGCGGGCAACCGGAGACGCTCGTGCCGTCGGCGCCTCGGTGGATGACCGCGGCCCTGAGGGGCCTTCGCAAGGAAGCGCGGGGCCTCTCCTACGACGTGACGTTCGAAGCGACGCACCACGGTCCGTACCTGCTGACGCCGACGTTCTACATCGAACAGGGGAGCACGGAAACGGAATGGGCGGACCTCGCGGCGTCGCGAGCGATCGCACGCGTACTACTGGCGCTCGAACCGGTCGACGCCCCGATCGCGATCGGCCTCGGTGGTGGACACTACGTCCCGCGGCCCACCGACCTCGCGCTGCAACGACGGATCGCGTTCGGGCATCTCCTCGCGGCGTATGCGCTCGAGGGCGGGTCCGCGAACGCGATCGATCAAGCCATCGAGCGGACCGAAGGCGCGACCCTCGCGTACCTGCACCGCAAGAGCCTTTCGAAACCGGACGCGCACGCGTTCGAGGAACACCTGGAGACACGGGGACTTCGCATCGTCCGGGAGGGGGATCTCCCCATGGACCGGGAGGACGAAACATTATAAGCCGTGGGCGAATACCAACGGCCCAAGGGAGGGGACGCATGCTCAAGGAATGTCGTTCTCACGGGTATTTCCGGGAAGAGTTCTGCCCGCACTGCGGCAGCGAAGGCAAGTTCCTGCTCAACGATGAGGAAGTCGAGCTCCTCGGCCGCACGATGGCCGGCGTCCTGCGACACTTTCCGGAGCGGTACGGGCTCGAGATGGACGCGCACGGTTGGGTGGACCTGCGGGACTTCCTCACCGCCGTCCAGATTCGCAACCGCCGGTTCCGTTTCGTCCGCCAGCATCACGTCGTCGGCCTGATCGAGACCGACCCGAAAGGCCGTTACCAATTCGAGGACGGGAAGATGCGCGCGACGTACGGCCACTCGAAAGATATCGACCTCGACCTGCCGACGGAAGGCATCCCGGACGTCCTGTACTACCCGACGACGGAGGAGGAGAGCCATCTCCTGATGGAGGCGGGCCTCCGGCCTTCGGATCGCAAGATGGTCCACCTGAGCGCGACGTTCGAAGCCGCCCTCGAGGCCGGCCGCGTCCGGATCGCACAACCCGTGATCCTGGAGATCGATGCGAAGACGGCCCGCACGTCAGGCGTCGTGATCCACAAGGCCGGCAAGACCGTCTACACGTCGAAGGAAGTGCCTGGAGAGTTTCTCCGTCGATCCCATCGCGTGGAAGAGGAATTGCCGTCGGAAGCCTCGGCGGACTCGACCGACTGATTTTCAATCGCCGGTCCGAATATTAGCCTCTCGATACGCTTATGAAGCCGGGTCCGATATCGTCGCCTTCGGATGGGTCAGTCATGCCTTCGGCCATTGACCTGATTGGACGCAACCCGGCCCTGCAGGAGCATTGGATCCGCCGGTTCTTCGCGGGCTTGATCGATGGCATCGTCGTCGCCGCCATCTACCTGCTCTTCGCGCTGCCGCTCGCGTTCCTCGGCCTGGTCTGGTACGTCGTCCCGTTCCTGTACGGCGTCGTCTGGCTCGTGTATTCCATGCTCCTGGAGACGCTGTTCAGTGCGACGATCGGCAAGCGGCTTCTCAAGTTGCGCGTCGTCGCGATCGACGGCAATCTGGACATCATGCATTGTGTCATCCGGAACATCTCGAAGATCTACTGGCTCCTCTTCCTGCTGGACGTCATTATCGGAGGCGTCACCCAGGGCGACCCGCGGCAGCGCCTCTTCGACCGCCTGGCGCGCACGACGGTCACCCGGGTCGACCAAGGGGCGTACATGGAGGAGCAGTTCCGGATGATGCAGCACGCGGGACCGTACCCGATGACGATGCCGCAGGCGCCGCCGCCGAAGACGAACCCCCCGCCCGCTCCGGGAAGCGCCCAGGCGGCCCCAGGGGCACAGGGCAGTTGGCCCCAGCAAGGCACCGGATGGCCCGGCGCCGCGCCGGCCCCGAATACGTGGCCCCAGCACCAGTGGGACGAACAGGGTCGCCTGGTGAAGGAAATGAAATTCTGTACCGCGTGCGGGGGACAGCTCGTCGCCCGTGGCGACGGCAAGCTCACGTGCGTTCGTTGCGGCGCGGTCTACTGATCACGGGAAGCCGCCGCGGAGCCAAAGGATGTTGAAGGCTACCATGGCGAAGTAGCTCGACGTGAGGACGGCCCCGGAACGGGAGGTGATCCGCCAACCGCCGAGCATGAGGGCCAAGAGGAGGAACGATGTGAAGACCATCGCTCCGACGACCGGGAGGAGGAGTTCGACCGAATGGGACGTGGGTCGTAGGATGCCGATCATGCCGAGCGTCAGGAGGGTCGTCACCACGCTCGCGCCGATCCCTTCCCCGAGCACCAGGTCCGTGTAGCCTCGGCGCGTCGCATGCCAGCCCGCCGCGATGTCGGGCAGCGACGTCCCCAAGGCGACGACGGTAATCCCGATGAACCACGGGTTCATGCCCATCGCCGCCGACAGCCCGATTGCGCCCTGGACGAGGAACTGGGCGCCCATCACCGACCAGAGGATGCCGAAGACGAGCCACTTGAGGCCCGCGCGGACCACGACCTTCCGGCCGAAAATCCAGCCCGTGAACGCCAGGCCGATCTCGAGGTCCTCGATCCGTTCCTGGATTTCTGCCGCGGGTCCCGTCCGCTGGGAGATGGCGAGGTTCAGCACGTACGGCACGAAGAGCGCGATGAGCGCGACCCCTTCGTATTGCGTGAGGTTGCCGTCGAGGAGCAACGTCGCGGCGACCACCGTCACGATCGCCAGGAAGACCGCGTCTCGGAGCACGATCTCGCGCGTCGTCTTGATGGGCCGCACGAGCGCGCTCACGCCGATCACGAAGGCGAGGGTGACGACCGTCGAGGCGAGCGCGTTGCCGAGCGCGATGTCGGGACTCCCCTCTTCCGCGGCCATGCCGCTGACGAGCAACTCCGGGAGCGCGGAGAGCGTGGAGACGAACAACGCGCCGACGACGAACCGGCTCCGCCCGATCCGTCCGGCGATTCGGGTCGCGTTGTCGGTTAGGAATTTGGCGCCCTGGTTGAGCAGGACGAAGCCGATGGCAATCGCGCCCAACCAGAGGAGCAGCGCATCGAGCATCCTCGGTCGGCCCTTCTGACGGTGCCCGATGGGCGGCCGAGATATCAAGGTTCGTCGGACCACGACCGGCCGGTTGACAAACCGGTTGTGCCCCACGGTTTATTACCGGGATCCTCTCTGGCCGCCGTATGGCCTTCACTCGAACCGCGACGATCGCCGCCAGTCCGGACCGTGTGTTTTCCGTCCTTTCCGACCTCGGCGGCGCACAACGTTGGATGCCCTCGATTCAACGCATTGACTCCGTCAGCCCAGGCCCGTTCCGACTCGGCACGTCGTGGCTGGAGACTCGCAAGGCGGGGAATCGGGTGATGCAGTCGACGGTCAGTGTCTCGACGTTCCAACCGCCCTCGAAGCTCGGCCTCCACGTGGACGCGAAGGCGATGAAGGGCGACCTGAGTTTTCAGCTCGCTCCGAAATCCGCCGGGACCGAGGTCACGTACGAAGCGCAGATGTTGGGAAAAGGGCTCATGCGCCTGATGACCGGCACGATCAACCGGATGATGGCCTCGGAA
>DASWGO010000317.1:0-12694 GCA_036393695.1 Thermoplasmata archaeon | reverse complement strand
CGACGTGTTCAACGGTCCGCTCGGTGCCTCGCAGACGATCTACTACGCCTTCGTTCCGGCGGACATGCGGTTCGCCTACGGAGGACGGGACCAGATGTTCGCCGGAAGCCTCGGGGACTACTGGATCGCTCCAACGTTCGCGACGTTGATTGCGAAGGTTCCCTTCGAGTTCCGGATCGGGTACTACTTCGTGCCCGGAGGGATCTACGCGTCCGTCTCGGTGGACAAGACGCTCGTCCCCGAGCAAGGCACGGCGACGGCCACCGTTACCGCGACGGATCAAACCGGGAGCCCCGTCGTAGGCGCAACGGTCTTCAGCGGACCATTCCAGAACGTGACGGACGCGACAGGCAAAGCGTCCTTCGTCTTCGGGGCCTCGTCCGGCGCGGTCGAGAACCTGGTCGTGGTGGCAGCGCCGAACGGAGAGATCGCCCGGGCCTGGTATGGCATCATGGCGTCTCCGCCGGTGCTTTCGTACGCCACGCCCACCGTGACGGCGAAAGAGGCGGGCCAGGCCTCGACAATCTCCGTGGTCGTGACGAACCAGGTACCCGTCGGTGGCACGGCGACCGTGTTGCTGACGGTCGATGGCAACGTTGTCGCGGCGAAGACGATCACGATCGGTGCATCGGCCACGCAGACCGTGACCTTCGATTACGTGTTCCAACAATCAGGCACGTACACGGTGGGGGTCGGGGGACAAACGGCGAGCGCTGCGATTCAGGCGCACATAACGCCGACTGACTACACGTGGCTCATCACGCTGATTGCCGGCTTGGCGGTCGGCGCGGTGGTCGGCGTCCTGGCGCTGCGCATGCGCGGGAAGCGCCCGCCTGGCATGGAGGCCGAGACGGGTGCTGGGCCGAAGCCCTCGGAGGAAGAGCTCCCGCCGGAGGAGAACCTGTAGCGTGAACGGACCGGGGACTCACGATCCCCGGTCCTCTTTCCCTTTCCATCGATGAGCGTCGGAAGGCTGGAAAACGTTCTTATATCCCGCACCGAATGAAAGCCATTCGAGCGAGGGGGGAACCGTGTGGCCACCTTGGGTCGGTACCTGGTGAAACGGGGAATTCAAGGCGTCATCACCCTGCTGGTCGTCACCGTAATTATCTTCGTCCTTTTCGATTTGATGCCCGGCACGCCGATCGATCGGTTTCGGTCGGACCCGACTTTTGATCGCGCGAGGTTGGCGCATCTCAATGAGACGTTCGGGATTAACGATCCGTATTTCGTCCGGATGGGCAAGTTCGTCTGGAACATGTTCAGCTTGGACTTTGGCGATTCCTTTGTCGAAGGGAAACCAGTTGGCGATGTGATTTCGGCGGCTCTTCCGCGTACCCTCTTCTTGTTCGGCGGAGCGGTCGTCATCGAGTATCTGATCGGCGTCGTCATTGGTACGTTCATCGCGTGGCGTCGGGGTCGGTTCAGCGAGGGCGGCGTCATCGTGAGCAGTCTCTTCTTCTACAACATGCCCTCGTTCTGGATCGGTCTCATCCTCCTCTGGTTGTTCGCCTTCACCTTAGACTGGTTCCCGTTGCGTGGGTTCAGCGATCCGGCTTGGACGGCGGCCCATGTAGGTTTTGTCGCAGGCCGCGGACCGAACGATGTCCTATTCCAGATCGTGGACCTGGTCATGCATGGCGCCATGCCGATGCTGGCGCTCGTTCTCATCAGCGCGGCGGGGACAATCTTGCTCATGCAGACATCGATGCTGGAGGTCATGGGAGAGGACTTCATCCTCACCGCCCGGGCGAAGGGACTGTCGGAGCGGGTTGTCCGCCGCCGCCACGCTGCGCGGAACGCTTACCTGCCAGTCATCACGTCCTTCACGATCAGTTTGGCCTTCATCGTCGGCGGGGCGATCATCCTCGAAGGGATCTTCTCGTACTTCGGACTCGGATATTATTTCCTCCGATCGATCGTGAACCAAGACCAGTTCCTTGCCGGGGCGTTGCTTTGGATCATCGCCGTCCTCGTCATTTTTGGAAACATCGTCGCCGACGTCCTGTACGGAGTTCTAGATCCGCGTGTCCGCATCTGAAAAGTCGGCGACGTCCGTCAAGCTTGACGCGATTCGTTTCCTCAATGCGTTCAAGCGTACCCTGCAACGCTCTTTCGCCCTGTTCAAGGGTAGCCGCCTCGGGTTGTTCGGGCTCACGATCGTACTCGTTTTCGCGGTCATCGGAATCTTGGCCCCGCTCATCTCGCCGTATCCCCGGAATTTCGAGGCGCCGGACTCCGATCGGTTCACCGTTTTCACGTACCCGCGGGACTTGACTCTCCGAGGACTCAACTACTCCGCTCCGGTCATGAGTCCGACGACTCCCCTGCAGGCCGATCGGCAGGGGGGAATTTGGCTCATCAACTACGCCCGTGAAGGGTACGTGTTTTTGGACTTCACCAAACTTACGTTGGCGACGAATCAATCCCCGTTCCAGGCGGGAAACGACTCCATCCAATTCCATGTTAGCGATCTTCCGCTCTCCCCCCAACCCATCGCGCCCCTCGAGGCCTTGTACGCCATCGTACCCGCTCAGGATTCGGGCCGGTCGACCGGTCCTCGAAAAGAGAACGGCGCAATTGCCTTCTTCGCGCAACGCGACTTCTACGTCTACGATCCCTTTCTTCGGACGCCCATTTTTTGGTCGAGGTTGACCTTCGACCCGGTATGGACCGGCGAGGACCCGGCGTCCTCCGGGGATCTCGTCACGCTCTCCGTTCAGCTCACAATCCGCCCCTTCCCGGGCGCGCCGGGGCGAGACGTTGGACCCTATAGGTACTTCTTCGCATCGGATGGAACGCATACGGTCGTCTTCGAGACGGTATTCGTTCACACGAACAGCACCGTTCAGCCGGGAGCGGTATACCCCGGCGCGCCGGGCGGTCAGGCGGTTCTCTATTCAAACGAGACCCTCTCGGCGCCACCGTTCGTCTATTACAATCAGGATACCGGTGCGTTGAACGCGAGCACCAACTTTCGGACGGGGCTCGGGCAGGCGATTCTCCTTCCCCTCGCCAACGGGACCATGGAGGTCCACAACGTCGACGGCTCCGTGCTCCGCTGGGTCCCCCTGCGCTTGGGAGGGCAGCCGGCGACGGTCGTCGGGACCATCGGGTTCACGCGAACCACGTCCGTCGACACGATGAAGCTCTACGTTCCGCTGAAGTCGTCGACCGCGGCGGGCATCGGCGTGTTCGATCTGTCCTCGATGACCTTCGTGCACGAATTCTCCGAACCGAACCCCGCGTGGGAGTCCGTCGGCTTTCCGACGAGCTACCGGGGAACGGAAGCGTACTTCGGGATGTATGACCCAAGCGACGGTCCCGAGGGTACGACGCACATCATTCGCATCAACGAGACGGCCGTGGAGACCCCTCTATTCCGCGCGGATTTCGCAGGCCGCGTGCGGTGGTTCTTCGAGGTGTCCGAGCGCTCCAAGGTATTTGTGTTCCCCGCCCATGGGGGCATCTTCACGGTCCTCACCACCTTCCGGTCGGATGTTCGCGTCGCTCCAGAACCCTTCGCCATTTCGCCTCCGTCCGGCGCGTCCCTCTTCCGATATGCCGGCGATTTGGGAGGGACGCTCTACGGCACCGGCCTGCCTCCAGCCGAATTGTACGGCGTGTGGACGGATGCGTCGTCGGGTAAGACGACGCTGTTTCAGCTCCTCGGGATCGTTGTCACGCCGTTGCCGCCGGGGACATATCCGTCGGGAAACCGTTACGTCCTAGGCACGGATTTCCGCGGAGGAGACATCCTCACGCAGCTCTTCTATGGGACCCAGGTCGCGTTTATTGTCGGTGGGCTTGCGGCCGTGTTCGCCGTGGGCCTCGGGACCATGGTCGGGCTGTTGGCCGGCTTCTTCGGCAAGCTCGTCGACACCCTCCTCATGCGAATGACAGACATCTTCCTCGTGCTTCCTTTCCTGCCGATCGTCCTCATCCTCGCGTCGATCCTCCGACCGAGCATCTGGGTCATCATCCTCGTACTCGGCATCATCGGATGGCCTGGGATCGCGCGGGTGATCCGCGCGCAGGTCCTCAGCCTCAAGGAGCGACCGTTCGTCGATGCGGCTCGGGTCTCCGGGGCCTCCGACCTTCGGTTGATTTTCTTCCAGGTTGCTCCGAACGTCCTCCCCTTCAGCTTCTTGTACATGAGTCTCACGGTCGCGGGCGCGATCATCACGGAGGCGGCCCTGAGCTTCCTCGGCCTCGGTGACGCGAGCGTGATCTCGTGGGGAGGGATGCTCGCTCAGGTGCTGACCTTCGGAGGCGCACTGACCGCCTGGTGGTGGCTCGTGCCGCCAGGCCTCGCGATCACCCTTCTCTCCCTGGGTTTCTATCTCCTGGGCCGCGGCTTCGATGAAATCATCAACCCGCGTCTTCGGAGGCGCTGAGGTGCCCCTCCTCGCTGTTCGGAACCTTCGAACGTACTTCAAGGTCCAGCAGGGATGGGTTAAGGCGGTCGACGGCGTTAACTTGAACGTCGACGCCGGGGAGACGGTCGGCCTTGTGGGCGAATCCGGTTGCGGGAAGACGACCCTGGCATACTCGATCACCCAGCTCTTGCCCTCAAACGCGTACGTCTTCGGAGGCCAGATTCTCTTCGGCTCGGAGGCGAGGATCGAGCGGTATCGTCGGGAGTATTGGAAGGTCGCGGATGGACGAATCGCAGCCGCGCTGGACGACGCCCAGCAGGCGCTACGACGGCTGCGGGGCCCCGGCGCGAGTTCCGAGAGCGAGCCGGAGACTAAGAACCTCGAGGAGCGGATCGCGCTCCTCCAACATCCGCTGTCCGTGACCTATCGGGAATATCTCGTCGCGGAAATCCAAGCCCTCAAGCAGGAAGTCGATACCCTGTCCCAGCGCCTGGAATCCGGCGGGGGCGAGGAGGCGAAGCGGCGACTCCGGGAGGCCCGAGACCGCCTTGCCGCCGCGACCCAGCAGGGCGACCTCATCGAAGTCGTGCGCCGCCGCGACGGTCGCCTACGGGAATACCATCCGAAATTAAACGCCATCCGTTGGAAACAGATTTCGATCGTCTTCCAGGGAGCGATGAATGCGCTCAACCCCGTCTACACGGTGGGCGATCAGGTCATTGAAGCAATTCGGGCCCATGAGGACATCGGCCCCGAGGCCGCGAGGACACGCGTGGAGAAGCTATACCGACTCGTTGGCATCCCGACGGATCGGATTGACAATTACCCCCACGAATATAGCGGCGGCATGAAGCAACGCGCGATGATTGCGATGGCCCTCGCCCTCGATCCAAAGCTCGTGATCATGGACGAGCCCACGACCGCGCTGGACGTCATCACGGCCGCGAAAATCATGGATGAAGTCCTGCAGATCCAGAAATCGATGCAAATGACGATCATCATCATCTCCCACGACGTGTCCGTCGTCGCCAAGGTCGCAAATCGAATCGCGGTGATGTACGCCGGGCAGATCATCGAAGAAAGCTCCGGGCAGAACATCTTCAACCGCACGCTCCATCCGTACACGGAAGGCTTGCTCGGTGCCTTCCCGAGCATCATCGGCCCCCGCCATCGGCTCGAAGCGATTCCGGGAAACCCGCCGAGCCTGTTGACGCCCCCGTCCGGGTGTCGATTCCATCCGCGGTGTAAGTATGCGAAAGAAATTTGTACAACGGACCCGCCCCCTTACGTTCGCCCGGAGCCGGGTCACCGCGCCCTCTGCCACTTCTCCCAAGATTTCTTCGCCCAAGGAGGTCTCCGTTCGTGATCGAACAGCTGCCTGCTCCCTCCGAGGATGACAGCGTTGTCGTCCGAGTCCGCGACTTGAAGAAGTACTTCGAACTCAAGGGGGGGTTCCTCCAGTCCCTTCGCGGCCATGTCATCCAAGTCCACGCGGTCGACGGGATCGGTTTCGATCTACACCAAGGAGAAATCCTCGGGCTCGTGGGCGAATCCGGTTGTGGCAAGACGACCACGGGGCGTCTCATCGCCCGGCTCGAAGATCCGACCGAGGGCCACATTGACTTCCAGGGAAAGGACATCGCGAACCTCGGGGGAGGCGATCTCTTCCGCTTCCGCCGGAACCTTCAGATGATTTTCCAGGATCCGTATCAGTCCTTGAATCCAAGGTACACGGTGTTCCGGACCGTCGCCGAACCTCTTGTGATCCATCGAATCGGGTCGACAAAAGAACAGCGCGCTGAACTCGTGGTTCAGGCCCTCGAGGACGCGGGGCTCCGGCCCGGTTCGGACTTCCTCCTGCGGTTTCCCCACGAGCTATCGGGAGGGCAGCGTCAGCGGGTGGCCATCGCGCGGGCCATCGTCTTGCACCCGAAGCTCATCGTCGCGGATGAGCCGGTGAGCATGCTTGATGTGTCCATTCGCGCCGGCGTGATGAACCTCATGCTCGATCTCCGGGAAAAGTATCAGAACCCCTATATCTTCATCACGCACGACATCGCGGTGGCTCGATACATGTCCGACCGGATCGCCGTGATGTATCTCGGCCGAATCGTCGAAACGGGATCCACAGAGGACCTCATCGCTCACCCAACCCATCCGTACACCCGGGCTCTGCTCGCGGCGGTACCGGTCCCAGATCCGGCTCATACCTACAGGGAGGTGCCAATCAAGGGCGAGCTTCCGAGCCCGATTGATCTGCCGAGCGGCTGCCGGTTCCGGACACGATGCCTCTTCGCGCAGGAGATTTGTACGACCACGGCCCCGCCTTTGGTCGAGGTTCAGCGGGACCACTTTGCCGAGTGTCACTTCGCGCACGACATCTTCGACGGTCGCATGACGGAGCCTGCGTCTGCGGGACCCGCGCCGCCCGCGGAGGTTGTCCCCATAGTCCCAGGCGAGCCATGAGCCGGTCCCTCGACATAGGCCCGTACGAGGGGCGCTCGGATCGTCCCCTCTGGCTCGTCGCGGCGGTGATCACCGCCATTCTTGCCGGCCTTGCCATCGGATCCGCGAACAGCTACGTTTCCATCGTCGTCGCGCAGGCGACCGTCTCGTTTGACGCGACCCCGACGTTGATGTTTCAGG
Organism: Thermoplasmata archaeon; assembly: GCA_036393695.1. Taxonomy (GTDB): domain Archaea; phylum Thermoplasmatota; class Thermoplasmata; order RBG-16-68-12; family RBG-16-68-12; genus RBG-16-68-12. The sequence goes on along the minus strand of DASWGO010000317.1, from coordinate 5,669 downwards.
GAACCGAATCGAACGGATCCCTCGCCCCGGACGGATCGCTCACGATTTCCCTCGGAATCCGGGTCGACAATCCAAGCGCGCGGACCCTACAACTCCAGTTGCTCGCCTTTAGCGAATGGGTCGAGGACGGTCCCGCGGAGGCCGGGCTGAACGAGTCACGCCGCCTTGCGGATGCGCTCGTCGTAGGGGCGAACGGGACCCGTTATTTCTTCCGGGTTTTCGGAGAATCTCGGGAAGTCGCGGAAAACCCGGTCCCTCCCCGAACCGCCTCCACGTACACGTTCACGTTCCTGATTTCGCGCGCGACAGATGCAGCTCGATTTGCGGCGCTCCGCAACATCACGGATTTTGGGACCTCTACAGCGGGCAACATCAGTGCTCTCACCTGGAACTTCTGGGTTCGATTGACGCTCTTGATTGACGGTGTTCCGCCTGCATCGTCCCCCACCGCCGCTTCGTACTTGAGGACCATTGGACGCATCGATCAAGAGGTGGGGTTGAATCTTGCAAGCTGATCTTCTCTCGCGCCTCCGCCGCCCGATGAGGGCGCTGTCCATCGCCACCTTCCTCGGGCTGGCCCTCGGATATTCGGCATTCTACCTCGTCTTCCCAAACGTGAGCGTGCCGGCCTCGGACGAGGCATCGTTGCCCATGATCCTGGGGATCCTGCTCCTAGCCGCGGTTCTTGGAGGCCTCCTGACGGAAGACCTGCGATCGAGCGTGATCCAAGCGTTCCTGGCGCTCCCGATTGGAGTGGTCATCGCGTTCTCCCTTGCGATCTCCCCGGTTGCCGCCGGGTTTCTCGAAGTCCGAGCCGACGACATCTTCTCGTTCGTCGTCCGCCTGCCCATCCCGCTGTACTTGCTCGTCGTCCCGCTTTACAGCATCTTCGGGGTGATTGGCCTCTTGATTCGTGAACGATTCGGATTCCGATCCGCCGATTTCCTCCGGCCGAGTGGAGACCGGCATCGCAAGTGATTTATCGCGTGACTCGTTCGTGCGTCCCGTGCTCGTCGCAATCACGGGAACCCCTGGGACCGGGAAGACTTCCGCGTGTGATGTGTTGGCGAGGCGCGGGTACGTCATCGTGGACTTGGACGATGTCGCGCGCCAGGAAGGTCTCATTGTCGGGCGCGACGAGAAACGAGGCACGGACGAGGTCGACGTGGACGCCTTGCGGGAGGGATTGCACATCCCCGCGAAAGTCGCCTTTCTGAAGAGCCACTATAGTCACCGGATGGACGTGAACCTCGCGGTGGTCTTGCGGTGCCGACCGTCCGTCCTCAGGGCTCGACTCGAGGCGCGCGGTTGGCCTCCGCAGAAAGTCCGTGAGAACGTCGAGGCGGAGGCGATTGACGTGATTTTGCAAGAAGCAGTCGCTCGCCTTCCGTTCGTGTTCGAGGTCGACACGACGAACAGGCAACCAACCGAGACCGCCGAAGCGATTCTCGCGATCCTTCAAGGAAAGACGAAAGGCCACGAACCGGGGACCGTCAACTGGGCGTCCGAGGTGCTCTCGTGGTACTAGACCGGTACCGCAAGGCCGCGGACTGGTTCCTCGTCCCCGTCGCTTCTCGGATGTTGCGCGTCAATCCGAACGCCGTTTCCTGGATCGCCTTCCTTGCGGCGGTCGGTGCGGGCGTCTCCTTCTTCATCGGCGGGCGAGGGTTCCTAAGCCTCGCCCTCGTATTGATCCTAGTCAACTCGTACCTTGACGCGCTCGACGGCAAGATTGCCAAGATGGCCGGGAAGGCGTCGGCGCGGGGCGACTTCCTAGACCATGTGCTCGACCGCTATGCGGACGTCTTCATGCTGGGAGGGGTCGCATTCAACGCGATGTACTGCCATCTCGAGGTCGGGATGCTCGCCCTCCTCGGCGTCCTCCTGACGTCCTACATGGGGACCCAGGCGCAGGCCGTCGGACAAGGGCGCGCGTACGGCGGCGTCCTCGGCCGCGCGGACCGTCTCGTGCTCCTGTTCCTCGGCGGCCTGATTCAGCTGATCATCGCGCCGTGGGGCGGTGCGACCTGGGGCGTCGGCGTCCTGACGTTCGGCCCGCTCGAGTGGTTCATGGTCCTCTTCGCGGTCCTCGGCAACGCGACGGCCGTGCAACGCGCCGTGAAGACGTGGCGGGGATTCTCTGCCTAGGTCGCGGTCGACGCACTCTCTCCGCGCGGCCGTTGCTCGCGCCCCTTCACGCGATAGTACTGAAGGGGATGCTTGATCGTCAGGCAGATGCGGTCCGGTCCCGGACAAATGCCGTAGGACTTCATCGTCGCGCACTCCGGCGGCGTGTACTCCGTCGGACTCGACGTGCCGGTGATGTGCTCGATCTGATACTTCGTCACGTCGGCCGCGAAATCCGGCACGTCCCCGAAGACGCGGAAGATCTCCTCGTTGCCCAGGCCGATGTGATGAAGGAATGCGACGATCGCGAAGCGGCCCATGTGCGGGACGTTCTCGTGGTTCTGGATCTGCGCGAGGAGGTTGTACATGCACGGCGGGAACCGGGTGATGCTGACCTTCCCGATGTCTTCCGCCTTGAACGTCGCCTTCTTCGCCTCCAGGATGCCGCGGATCTCGCGGAGGTCCGTCCGGAATGCCGTGACGATGTCGTCGTTCACGGGGAGGGGCAGGCCTTCCTCGATGTGCCGCTGGATCGCGTTTCGCATGACCCGAAGCGCCTTGGCCCGTTGCAGGATCACGTACCCGCGGTCCACTCGCTGGTTGATCAGCTTCCATGGTGCGTCGCGCATCGTGCTCGTGAAGCGCAGGAAGTCCGTGAAGTGAAGGCGGAAGCCGCCGTCCTCCCGCCGCAGGTCCATCGCCAGCTGCCCGGCCATGTGGATCGCGAAATCGTCCGACTCCGACTCGAGACGTCCTTCCGCGGCGATCGCCTCTCGCAGGGCGAACCGCCGGATCAGATACGTGTCCTCCAGGGCGGACACGAGGATTCGGGACACCGGGTATGCGAGCAGCTGGGCGAGCTGGTCCGCCGGCGCGATCGCGACTCGATCGGACGCGGCCCCGCGCTCGAGCGCCTCGAGGACCCGCACCTTCCCGAGGTTCCGCGCCCGGGCGTACGCAGGTTCCAGAAGAATCTCTTCGAGGCTGACCTTCTCCGCTCGGATGAACGCGGACGCTTCGCGTAGGAACGGATACTTCGCGAGGGTGGCTAGCTCCACGTCCGAAGGAACACCGCGGGGCCATAAAAGGCCAACGCGGAGACCCGCGAAACGGGAGCTACGAATCGGGCGGGACCTTCACTCGGTCTCCGGTGCTCCGGGCGGAGGCGGCGCGACGCCCAGCTGCACCATCAGGCCCGCGACGTCCCATTGTCCCCAGTGCTCGGTGCTCTGGCCGTTCTCGAAACGCGTGATGTCGATTCCCGAGATCTCGACCGCCTTCCCGGTCGCGGGGATGCCCATGAACTCACCGGTGTGGGTGCCCGTCATCGTCCCGCGGACGACGACCTTGTCGCCTTCCGCGAGGATGTCATCGATCGTCGTGTGGCCGTCGGGGAAGGCTGCGCGCAGCATCATGAACCATTGCTTCTCGCCTTCGCGACCGGGCGGCATTCCTGGCGCCGCGGTATGGTCGACGTAGTTCTCGGCCGTGACCTTGTCAATCACGCTGATGTTGCCTCGGTTCACGACTTCTTCGTAGAACATTCTCGCGGTCGCTTTGTTCTCCTCTTCTCCCATGTTGTTCTCCTCCTGAAAACCCCTAACGTCCGCCCCTAGGAGCCGCCTGCTATATAACGACGCCCGTACGCCGCTCGTGCCGGCTCGCAAAGTCAATTGGCGATCGGAATTCGCGGCTTGTTCATCCGAAGGTCTTTGGGGAAGCGGACAATGAGTCGCCCGATGGAGGAACTCCGTGGGTACTTCGCGGTCCATTCCCAGGGCCTCGGCCACGCGACCCGAGCGGTGGCCCTTGCCCGCGGCCTCCTGGAACGCCGGCGGGATTTGTATCTGCTCTTCCTCGCCGGTTCGCCGGCGTTGGATCTCGTCGTGGCGAGCGGTTTCGATGCGCTCACGATGCCGCCGGCGCCCGATTGGCAGACGACGGATGGAGTCCTCGACCCGGTGTGGCGGTGGTACCGAGACTACGGTCGATACCTGCGGATCGCCCATCGATTCTTGGAGGGCGAGGCCGACTGGGATTACTATCGCTTCCTCCTCTCGGACAGCGAGCTGGCGTCCACGCGCGAGGCGATTCGTCACCGGATTCCAACAGCCTTGATTCTCGATGCGACCCGCCACGACTTTGCTCGGGATCCGCTGTCGCGTTTGGTCGAAGGCCCTGCCAACTTCTGGGCCTCCAGGATCGCCCGGAGGGCCGACCTCGTCCTCGCGGCGGAGTCCGCGCCGGACTGGCCGAACGTCCGTCGCATCGGACCCATCGTCCGCGCATTCAGTGCATCGCGAGAGAAGCTCCGAGACGACTTTGTGTTCCGGAAGAAGACCATTCTCGTGACCGTTGGCGGTACCGCCGTCGGTGAATTCCTCATTCGCGAGGCCGTTCGCGCGTTCCACGAATTGAAGCTGGACGACGTCTCGATGGTCGTCGTGAGCGGCCCGAAACTAAAGGCGGACCCGGGATCCGGCGTCTACACCTACGGATTCTTGCCAAACCTCCAGGACTACGTCCTCGCGGCAGACCTCGTCATCACGACCGCGGGGAAGGGCACGGTGAACGAGGCCCTCGCGGCCGGGACGCCGGTGATCGCGATCCCGCCGAAGGGTCACGCCGAGGCCGAACGGAACGCTGCGGCTCTCGGGTATCGACCCGACGACATCCGGCGCCTGAAGGAGCTCATTCCCCAAAGGCTCGCCCTCGGACGTCTTCCCCCGAAGCCCATGGGCAACGAGGAGGCGGTCGGATTCTTGATTGAGTTTCTGGATCGCGCGGCGAGTCGCTAGAGCGCCCGCACGACCAAGCTCGCATCGATGCCCTTCACGTTCGCACGGCCCGCGAGCGCCATCGCCGTGTCGAGTTCCGTGTGCAACTGATCCAAGACCGCTCGCACTCCATCCGCGCCTCCCAAGGCGAGACCCCAGAGTATCGGCCGGCCCACGAGGACCGCTTTCGCCCCGAGGGCGAGGGCTTTGAGCACGTCCGTGCCCCGCCGGATTCCGCCATCGAGGTAGACCTCGATCCGTCCGCGCACTGCGGCGACGACGTCGGGCAACGCCTCGAGGCTCCCGAGGGTCGAGTCGAGTTGCCGGCCCCCGTGGTTCGATACGACGATTCCCGCGGCCCCGTGCTCGACCGCGAGCACCGCGTCTTCTGCGGCCATGATTCCTTTGATGACCAGCGGGAGCGGACTGATGGACTTCAGCCAGTCGACGTCATCCCAAGTGAGCGATGAATCCAGGAGATCGGTGACGTACTTCGCGAAGGCGGAGCCGTGCTCCACCTCCGGCATGCCGTCCAGGCCCGCCCCTTTCAGATTCGCGATCCCGAATCCTGGCGGGAGTGTGAACGCGTTTCGCTCGTCTCGCTCGCGCCGGCCGAGGACCGGTGTGTCGGCCGTGAGGCAGAGCGCCTTGTAGCCCGCCTTGACCGCGCGGGCGACGAGTTCCTCCGTCACGGCGCGGTCCCGGTAGACGTACAGTTGGAACCACCGAGGCGCGTCGGCCGCGGCGGCGACTTCTTCCAGGGGC
>DASWGO010000316.1:0-5445 GCA_036393695.1 Thermoplasmata archaeon | reverse complement strand
GCGCAGTTCGCGAAGTACCACCGTCGGTTTCGCCGCGTCACGACGAACGGGGTGGCGACCGCGGAGAACGGGAACCCACGAGGATTCACTGGGTCCCGGGCACCAACCGCAGATGGCGCGCCGTCTCGAGCCATTGCAAGACCTCGACCGCCTGCGCTCGTCCGAGACGGGATCGCTTCATGATCTGCTCCACGACCGGAGGGACCGAAAACTCGAGGAAATGGTCGAGGACGTACTTCCTCACCCGCTGACCAAGGTCGATCGAGCGGATCAGGTTCGGACTCTCGCTGCCTCGCGATTATGCCATTCGGTCGATGAACGTTGCGGCACACACTCGCGCAGCCCGGAGGAGCAGAAGGTCCAGAGAGTCCCTATTCGCTCTAGGACGCCCGCGGTGGCGTAGGACGACGCGTCGCGTCTCACGGGGAGCGAGACGGTGGTTTCGGCCCGCGCGGCCGTCGCCAAGCGTAGATGGCGACCGCCACGGCGGCCGCAATGACGACAACGAGGAGCGAAGCCATGATCGTCACATTGTCGAAGCCGGACGCGGTGACGGGACTGGCGGCCTCGACCACGATGTCCTTCTCCACCGTGGCGGAGACTCCGAACGGATTCGTGACGTTCAGGGTGACGTGATACGTCCCCGCGGCGGTGTATTGCTTCGTCGTCTGCCAACCCTCGCCGTACGTCCCATCGCCGAAGTTCCAATGGTAGACGAGGGAGCCGGTGAGGTCCCAACTTCCGTTTGCCGTGAACGTGACGTCCTCCGATGGCCGAACCGGGGTCGGAGACACGTTGAAGGCCGCGACGGGTCGGGAGATCGCCGTGATTTCCGAGGATGTCGTCACGGCGATGCCGTCTTCGTCGACGACCGTGAGGTGGACCGTATACGTCCCTGGATAGGCGTATCGATGGGTCAACGTCGCGCCCTCTCCGACGGCGCCATCCCCGAGTTGCCACACATAGCGCACGATTGTCCCGTCGGGATCCGAGCTCAGGCTGGCGTTGAAGGAGACCGAATCTCCGACGAAAGGCCGTGAAGGCGTGAAGGCGAGGATCGCGAAGGGCGACTTCGGCGGGACGACCGAGATCGTCCTCTGGAAGTACGCCGTCGCGTTGTGGTCGTCCCAGACCACCAACGTGACCGCGTACGTCCCGGTCGCGGCGAAGACATGGCTCAGGATCGGGTCGCCCTCGGTCGAGTTCCCGCCATCCCCGAAATTCCATTCGTACCGGACGATCCGTCCGTCCGGATCGTGCGAGGCGGATGCATCGAAGGCGAGGGGCGTGCCGACCTTGCCAAACGGACGCGCGGTCGTGAACGTCGCGATAGGCGGGATGTCCACGTACAGGGAGGCGGACGAACGGTTCATCCCGTTGAAGTTGTCCGTCACGGTCAAGGTGACGGTGTACCGGCCGCCCTGCGCGTAGTAGTGGTACATGTCGCCGTAATAGTTCGACTGGTTCGTCCCGTCCCCGAAGTCCCAGTACCACCGGGTGATGTATCCGTCGGGATCGTAGGAGCCTCCGCCGTTGAAGTAGACATATTGTCCGGCGATCGGATCGGATGGGTAGTACGTGAACCGCCCGACCGGAAGCCGGTTCACCTTCACGGACACGGATTGGTTCTGCGTCACGACGTTGCCGCTGTTGTCCGTCACGGTCAGCCGGACGACGTAGTTCCCAGGATCCGAGAACGAATGGGTCACGTACGTCCCGTTGGCCTGCCCCCCGTCCCCGAAGTCCCAGGCGGACGACACGATGTAGCCGTCCGGGTCATAGGAGCAATCCTGGAAGCTCGTCGGATATCCGACGACCGTCGGATTCGGATACACGTAGAAACAGGCGTACGGCGGCCGGTCGAGGACTTGCAGGGGCATCGAGGCACTCGTTTCGAGCCCGTCGTTGTCTCGGGCCGTGACCGTCACATTGTACGTTCCCAGGGCGTAGTAGTAATGGTACGCGTAGCTGTAAGACGAATCCCAGGTGGACCCGTCTCCGAAGTCCCAGTGCCAGTTCACGATCGATCCATCGGGGTCGTCCCCTTCGGCATAGAAGGACGTGTACTGACCCACGTACGTGGGACTCGGGCTGATGCTCATCGTCGTGATCACGGGAGGTCCGCCGAGGAGCACGTCCACGATCGCGTACGCGCGATTCCCGGCGCTGTCCTCGATCATCAGTTGGACCGGGAACCGGCCGCCTTGCGAATACGTGTGAATCGGGTTGGCGTCCGTCGAACGATTCGCGTCTCCGAAGGACCACTGATACGTATACGGCGAGGTTCCTCCGCTCACGTTCGCGGAAAACGCCACGGTCCGGTTGTCCAGATTCGTGATGGTCGCGTTGGCGACGACGATCACCGGGGAGGACGGGAGGGCCACCGCGCCGTACCAGGCCTGATTCTGCGCCTCCACGCGGAAGTCGTCCGTGGGAAAATTCGGGTCCGTGAGGGTGCCCGGCAGGTCCGAGGGCGAAAGGGAGCTGGAATACCAGCCGGCTGAGTCGGAGACCCACGAGGCGCTGATGGACACCACCCGCGCATCGCCCACGGGCGTTCCTTCTCGCGGTGGAGATCGGTAGCTTGTCCCGGAGAGCAGCACGGTGCGGTCCGGCCCCACCCCGATGTCCTCGAGCCGAAGGTAGGAGCCCCCGGGACCCGAGGAAGGACGAAGGGCGCTGTCGACGATGGCCCCGGTCGAGTTGATCCGGTAGGTGACGCCGCCACTCTGCCCCGCCGAGTAGTTGTAATAGTTTCCCAGGGCGAAGAACGTCCCGTCGCCACGGGAGACGATCCGCCAGCAGTATTCGTAGAGGGACGGACTCCCGCCGAACTTCGTCCACTGGGGGGTCAGACTCGTCGTGAAGCGGGCGAAGATCGGGTCGTAGGTCGGATACGAGAAACCGAGATAGTAGAGGTCTCCGTCCGGCCCGCGGGTGATCGACCACCCGTATTCGTCATCCGGCAGGTCCAGTCGTCTCTCCCCGAGTTTTGCGCCGGACGCGCTGAACGCGACGATCGCGGCGTCCGTCCGACCGTTCAACAGTCGAGTGGTCGCGACAAACGCGGTGCCGTTGTCGTCGAAGGCCGCGGTGTACGGGACGGCCGTCCCGTTCACGAAGGCGGCCCAGCGGGCGCTGCCGTTCGCGTCGACCGCCAAGATGCCTCCGGAGGGAGGGGACCAACTCCGGGCGCCCGTGACGAGCGCGCCGCCCGAAACCGGGTCGAACGAGATGCCGGTCGGAAAGACGAAGGCATTCGTGAACTTCGAGAACGCGAGGGTGCCGTTGGAGAGGATCTTTCCCACGATCGTGCCTGCGGAAAAATTACCGCCGAATTGGCCTGTGAAATAGAGGGCTCCGTCGGGAGCCACGGCCATTCCTCCCGGCGCCAGCGGCCCACCGAAGTTCAGGATGCGCTGCCAAATCACGTCCCCACGGGAATCCCGCTTCGCCACAAAGGCGCCCGCCGAGTAGGCGTTCGTCGTCCCGAACTGGTAGACGTTGCCGGCCCCATCGACGCCGATGAAGCCACCCGTTTCGGTGGCGGCACCGCCCAAGGTGTGGCCGTACTGCACGGTGTCCGCCGTCGCGCTCGGCATCAATAGGAACGCGACGACCGCGGCTCCTAGAAGAATGGCACAAGCTCTCCGCAAGTCTCCCCCTCCACACAGGACGCATGGATTTCAGAGGTATTTGTGGATTCGTGCGGTAGGAGGGTCGCCACCGTCTCGACGAATCCTTGCCCGAGCGGGCGTGGACGACTCAAGAATGGCGAGTCCGGACCTCCGGCGGCCGAACCGGAGGCCCCGATGAAGACACTTAGTCCTCAATCACCTGGAACTCGTTCCCGTCCGGATCCGCGAACCAGAAGATCGTGCCCCACTCCTCCTTCTTCGTCGGGCGGGTGATCTTGACGCCCTTCTTGCGGAGTCGGGCCTCCTCCTTCGCGGCGTCCGCGGTGGCGAAAAGGTATCCCGTGTTCCCCTTCTCCGGCCGGGAGTCCGGGCAGAGATGCAACCGGACGTTCGCACCGCGCGGCCCGACGGTGACCCAATGAGGCCACGACGTCACGACGCGGAAGCCGACTTTTTCCTTCCAGAACTTGGTTGCCTTTTTCTCATCCCGCACGACGACCGCGACCGTTTCGAACTTGAGCATGGGCGCCGGAATCGGTCGGTGAGCCATAAGGCTGCGGCCTCTCAATCGCCCGATCGCCGCGCATTCTGATCATCGATAGCCCCGCCCCCGTGTGAACACCTCGAGGATCTTCACGTCGCGTCCTACGACCGCGTAAACCGCGCGGTATTCGCCGATCCGGATGCGATACTTCCTGGGATCGGTGCCTTCAATCGGTCGGATATCCGCCTTGGGCCGCGGGCGAAAAGGGTCTTCTTCGAGGACGCGCAGTCCCCGAACGATTCGATTCCGCTGGCCGGAGGGCAGCTTGCGCAGCTGCCGGGCCGCCGTCTCGGACAACGTGACCCGAAAGGTCATAGCTCGTCCAACGGGATGAACTCCTCTTCCTCCAGGATCCGGTTCCACCGCGCATCGTGTTCCTTGATGGACGCCTTCTCGATCAGCTCCCGGATGACCTCGTCATAGGTTTGTCCCTTGGACCCAAACCGGCGAAGCAACTCCTTGGTCTCCTTGCGCAGCGAAATGGTTGTCGTGGTCGATGCCATAATGATCGTTCTATGGTCGATATGGTACTTATACGTGACTATGGTGACCATACGAATGGAATGTGACACGCCGAAACGTCGCGTCTGATCGACGCCCACCAGATCGGTTCGAGCGCCCAACGGTCACAGGTTCTTCAGGAAACTGAGACTCGGCGCGAAGAAGTACTCCCCGCCTCGCAACCGGACGTAGTCTCCGAAGTTGAACCGCAGCCGATCGAGGAACCGCCCAGACCGACCCCACGTGCGGGGCCACTTCTGAGCGGCCCGCGGATGTTGCCCGATGAGCGCGTCGTCCCCCGTGTTCAGGCCTGGGAAGAGGAGGAGCTCGGGGAAATTCGGATTGTCGACCCAGGTGCGCTGAATGAACTCGAACTGCCGCGCGATGTCGCCCTGAAACGCCTGGAAGAGGAGGCCGACTTCGCCGTTTGCAGTGGCACCCGCGGAGACGCTACTCGACGTCGCGGGCCGCACCCCGTAAGGAACGCCTCGGCGCACGATCCGATGGCTTCGCTCTTCCTCCGAGTTCAGGAACGGGTTTGCCCCTCGCTGATTCGCTTTCCTAATGTGCGCGTGGAACGGACAGCGATTCCCGACGCCGTCGTGTGCGTGGTACTCGAAGTTGTTCACCGGCCCGAGGCCGTCCCAGGGTCGGAGGGTCACCGGCGTGCCATCTTTGAATCGGCCGACGACGAGTGCTCCTGCTAGAGCCTCGTCCGCCGCGAGGCGGGTCGCGAGGTCTTTCACGCCAGCGTTGAAATTC
>DASWGO010000315.1:0-2534 GCA_036393695.1 Thermoplasmata archaeon | reverse complement strand
GAATCCCTTACCCTCCACCATAATATTTACGCGCACTTAGCACGCATTTTTCTTTCCCGGGGACGTGGAGACGCGAAGAACGCATCGAATTTTCCCCTTCAGTCGAGCCTCAGCGCGTCGACGAGCTCACCGCGTCGTCTCAGATGATCCAGTGTGGCAGTGGAGTCTTCCGACGTGTTGACTTTTAGGCCTGAAAGTCTTCAAATGGGGTCATGGCGGCCGAGGAGAGGGAGCTCGATCTCGCAGCCGCCTTGGGCGCAGAGCGGGAAGCCTCAACGCAGGTTCTGTCGATCTACGTCCCAAACAAGAATCGCCACGGAAGACCCATGAATACGCGGCCGTGGATCCGAGAGGCTCAAGAGATCCTGACGCGGATCGGAGAAGGGTACACCACGACGCCGCCCCATGACGGGGGATGGGAGAGTGAAGGCGGGCGGGTCCGACGCGAGAAAACGGTAATCATTTACACCTACATCAAGCCGGAGCGGTTCATCGCGAATCTGCCGGCGCTGCGTGAGTTCCTCCACCGCTTCGGTCGGGAGACGGACCAGGAAGTCGTCGTCGCCGAGCTGAGCGGCCCCGAGGGGTCGTGGTTCTTCCGTATCAAGGAGTACGACGAGGGAGGGAGGTAGGTATGGCAAGCAAGCTCAAGGTCACGAGCCGTCCTGCGGGCGCGATTCGTCATTCCGGCCCGGCGCTCCGTACGGTAGGACCCGACGCGGTCGCCAAGGCACTCGGCGCCGAGGCTGTGCCGCGGGAGGATATTCACGGCGCTCCGATCAGCCTGCACGCACTGCGGCGGCAGCTAGAAATCAGAGTTCGCTCCACAGGCGGGCGTCCGTCTCTGGAGGGCGCAACGAAGATCCAGAAGATTCCCCTGAAGCCCGAAGACTGGTCTCGACTCGAAGAGTTGGCTGCGCAGCTCTCTCAGCAGGGGGTCTCGGCAACGGCTGGCCAAGTGGCGAGCGTGATGGTTCACAAGCAGCTCGAACTCCTCGGGTCAGTGACGGCAGGCCATAGGCGACTGTCGCGGCGGGTGATGAGGCGTGCGACTCGCGAGACGGGGTAGGCTCTCTTGAAGGCGAATGATTTCTGCCTCGCCCGCAGCGAGTCGTGCGCGGCCCCCCAGAGCTCATCGCTCACGACGCGTCTTCGCCCCTCGGCTTCGAAGAGTTTGAGGACACGCTCCGGCGCCGGTAGTGCGCGACCAGTTCGTGGCCCTGTCCGTTCGTCGGTCTAGTCTCTCGTCCCTTCATCGCGGCCATGAGATCTTGACGCGGAGGAGGTGTTGATATCCGAGAGAATCCTTCTAAAATTGAGCCGTGACTGAAGAAGAGCGGGCGGCGCTACTCCGAGAGATCGCCGAGACCAAGGCATCCGCGGCTCAGGTCCGAAAGATCCTCGACACGATCCCCACCCTCGCGTCGTGCAATCTTCCGGATGGTTCCAACGAGTTCCTCAACCAACGATGGCATGACTATACAGGTCTCTCCCCTCAAGAAGCACGCGGCCGGGGATGGCGAGTCGCCATTCATCCAGAAGATCTGCAGAAGGTGCTGGACACGTTTCGGGCCCTCCGGGCCTCAGGGGAGCCGGGTGAGATCGAACACCGCCTGCGGCGGCACGACGGTGAATATCGCTGGTTCCTGTTCCGTGTTGAACCGTTGCGCGACGAGCTCGGCAACATCGTCAGATGGTACGGAACGAATACTGATATTGAGAACCTCAAGCGGACAGAAGAGAAGTTGCGGCAAGACGAACGCGAAATCCGCCGAATTACCGATGCGATACCCCACACCATTGTCATCCAGCGGCCGGACGGCACTCCGATCTACGCGAATCAGGCCGTGCTCGACTATAGCGGCTTCACCATGGAGGATGTGGTCGCATCCGATTTTCGCGCACGGCTGTTCCATCCCGAAGATCTCGAGAGGCTGCGGGAGGAGCGTCAGGCGGCCCTTTCACGCGGCCTGCCGTTTGAAATCGAACAACGCGCACGGCGGAAGGATGGCCAGTACCGTTGGTTCCTCAGCCGTTACAACCCGTTCCGCGACGGACAGGGGCGTCTCGTACGCTGGTATGCCACGGGAACCGACATCGACGATCGCAAGCGAACGGAAGACAGGGTGCGCAACGAAAACATTGCGTTGCGCGAAGACATCGTACGGTCCTCCATGTTCGAAGAAATCGTCGGCTCGTCCGAACCACTTCGGCGAGTACTCGCGCAAGTCGAGAAAGTGGCTCCCACGGTTTCCACGGTCCTGATCTTAGGTGAGACCGGAACCGGAAAAGAGCTGATTGCTCGCGCCATTCATAGTCGGCGCATTTCTTCTGGCCGAAGCCGGCATCCTGGACGGCCGGCGGGTGACCGCGCACTGGAGGTACGCGCGGGAGCTCGCAGATCGCTACCCACGAGTCGCCGTCGATCCACGACCGACCTGGGTGCAGGACGGGAACATCTACACCTCGGCCGGTATCTCAGCCGGGATCGATCTCGCCCTCGCCTGGGTCGAAGAGGACTTCGGCACCGCCGC
>DASWGO010000314.1:0-2769 GCA_036393695.1 Thermoplasmata archaeon | reverse complement strand
CCGCTCAGACGATCGTCCAGGCCGACGACATACGTAGGAATCTTGTCTGTGGCCTGGGACAGTACGGAACCCCCTCCCGACCCGACCGGCGGTACCGGGCAAAGGCCTCCAGCGAATAAAACGTTATCGCGCGAGGTCTACCGCCGCCATACTGGATCGCTGACCTGGAGCGCGGGAACCGCCATCGGGAGTCGCACGTTCCGCCATCCACAGAACCATTAAACGTGCGGCGATGTTCAGGCGGCGATTCGCATGCCGGCGACGGTTGTGGTGGGAGCCCAGTTTGGCGATGAAGGCAAGGGGAAGATCGTCGACTACCTTGCCGATCGCGCCGACGTCGTCGTGCGGTTCCAGGGCGGCGCGAACGCGGGCCACACGGTCCAAGTGGGCGAGCAGCTGTACGCGTTTCATTTGCTGCCTTCCGGCGTCCTCCGAAAGCGCTCCATGAACGTGATCGGGAATGGAGTGGTGATCGATCCGGCGCAGCTCCTGAAAGAGATCGAAGAGACGCGTGCGCACGGCCACTCGGTGGAGAACCTGCGCATCAGCGATCGGGCGCATGTCGTGATGCCGTACCACAAGATCATCGACGGCCTCGAGGAGAAATTGAAAGGCAACCTGGGAGCCGGCACGACGCTCCGGGGGATCGGTCCCTCGTTCGAGGACAAGGTGGGTCGTTTCGGGATCCGCATGTGCGACCTCGTCGATCCGGTCGCCCTGCGAGAGAAGCTCGAGACGATGGTCCCGATCAAGCAGAGGCTCATCGACGCGTACGGTGGGACGGAACGCCTCGATCTGGAGACGATCTACAAGGAGCAGGTCGAATACGGCGCGCGTCTCGCGCCGTTCGTCGCGGATACGTCCGTCTGGCTGGACGCGGCGATCCGACGTCGAAAACGAATGCTATTCGAGGGGGCCCAAGGCACGCACCTCTGCATCGACCACGGGATCTATCCGTTCGGCACGTCGAGCGATTGCGTTGCGGGAGCCGCATCCGTCGGTGCGGGGGTGGGACCGCAATTCTTGACCGACATCGTCGGCGTCGCGAAGGCCTTCACCTCGCGCGTCGGCACCGGACCGTTTCCCACGGAAGTCGAAGGCGACACCGCGGAATATCTGCGCGAGCGGGGCGGAGGCGAATACGGAACGACGACGCGACGGCCGCGGCGGGTCGGCTGGCTCGATCTCGTGATGCTCCGGATGGCCGTGCGCGTGAACGGTCTCGTGAGCCTTGCAGTGACGAAACTCGATGTGCTCGGGGGGCTCGATCGGATCCCGATGTGTGTGAGCTATCGGTTCGGCGGGGAGGCCGTCAAAGAATTCCCCGCGAGCATGCGCGTGCTGTCCCGATGCGAACCGGTCTACCGCGAGTTCAAAGGCTGGCCGGATCTCAGCGAATCCGACTGGATCGCGACCGCGAAGAAAGGGAAGCGAGCGCTGCCGGAGGCGGTGCGGAAGTATCTCGAATTCATCGAGACGCAGCTCAAAGTTCCCGTCCGAATCATTTCGGTCGGTCGGCCTCGGGCCGCGACGATCGGCCACTGAAGGCGTTCAACT
The DNA here is from genome assembly GCA_036393695.1 of Thermoplasmata archaeon. GTDB lineage: Archaea > Thermoplasmatota > Thermoplasmata > RBG-16-68-12 > RBG-16-68-12 > RBG-16-68-12. Next base: position 1,212 of record DASWGO010000314.1, on the reverse strand, counting down.
CGTCGACCCGAGCTCGCGGGCCGTTTCCAGCCGAGCGATGCGCTCTCGGAGCTCACATGCCTTGCAGATTTCGTTCACCGTCGGCTCTCCGCATCGGGCGCACGCGTTGAGGGCCGCCGGAGGAAACTCCGCCTGGAGCAACGGCCGCATCCGATCGTAACCACTCACGATTGCATGGCGCGTACCGGGGCTTTCCTCCTCGAGGCGATGCACGATGTCCCGGAACCGGCCGCGCTGGGCCCGCTCCGCATACGGACACGTCGCGTCGTGGAATTCGATGCCGCTCAGGAGGGCGTACAGATAGACCTCTTTCTCCGGGATCATGCGGAGCGGCTGGATCCGCGGCACGAGGCCGGGCTGGCGCGTCTCGTGAGGTCCCATCCGGGCGAGTTTCTCGATGTCGCCGCGCGCGACGTTCATGAGAATCGACTGTGCGGTGTCGTCGAGGTTGAGGCCCGTGGCCACGTAGGTCGCGTCGACCTCGCGGGCCGCGCGGTTGAGGGCCTCCCGACGAAACGGACCGCAGTAGCTGCACGGGATCGCCTCCGGATCGACGGCGACGACTTCGTCCATCGCATGCCCCACGGTGTCCGCATAGGCGAGGACGCGGTGCTCGATTCCAAGTCGGGCGCAGAGCCGCCGCGCGTAGTCGATTCCCTGGGGACGGTACGATGCGATCCCTTCATCGATCGTGACGCCGACGAGCTCGACGTCGCGTCGGTTCTCGAGGAACTTCGCGAGGAGCGCGGCGGTCGTGCTCGAGTCCTTCCCGCCGCTCATCCCGATCGCGATCCGCTCTCCACCGAGGAGGTCGACCTGGGATCGGAACTCGCGCTTCACCCGCCGCTCGACGAAATCGAGGAAATGCGCACGGCACAGGTGCTCCCCGCTGTACCGGAGCCACTCGACGGCCGGGGCGCCACATCGGTCGCAAGCCACGGCCGATCGAATCGGCGGAGAGGCTTAAGACCTCATGGGCCCGGAGGAGGTCCCGAAGGCGGCGACGGCTCGGCTTGCGCGGCTCCCGGCGGCGGGGCGATGCCGGCCACGTACGGGGGAGCGGCACCGAAATAGGGGGTCGGGCGGCGGACAATCAAATCGTACGCGACCGCGACGAGGATGACGATCCACGAACCTACCAGGGCACTGGCCAGGGCCGACGAGACGACGGACACGAAGCCGGTGACGATGGGATCGCCCGCCAAGGTGGCG
>DASWGO010000313.1:0-3390 GCA_036393695.1 Thermoplasmata archaeon | reverse complement strand
TCACCTTGATCTCCGAACTCGGGGACCGCCAGGCCTCCGTCGACTTCCGCTTCACCGCGAACTACCACGCCTCGGAGGCGGTCGTCGGCCTCATCCAGATCGAAGGGAACCTCCTCTGGGAAGGCGACGCGAGGGCCCTCGTCAAGAGTTGGTCCGCCGGTGGTCAGATGCCGCCCGAGGTTGCCCAGGAGATTCATACGGTGATCATGTCGAATTGCATCCCGGAAGCCGTCATCCTCGCCCGGGACCTCCGGCTCCCGCCTCCCGTCCCGATCCCCCAGGTCAACGTCCCGCAGCAGCCCGCCAAACCCGGCAAAGGGCGTTCCCCGGAAATCGCCTGATCACTTGATGTGATCCAGGCTGAACGACCCGATCGACAAGCTGGACTTCGTGTACGTGTACCGGATCCAGCCGCGGCTCTGGACGTCGCAGATGCCCTTGATGCTCAGGAACGACTTCAGCTGCTCGACCTTGAACTCGATGCTCCCGTCCATGAGCGAGCCGAGCATCTGGATCTCCTGCTCCTCGTGCATGCCTTTCTCGATCACGTAGAAGGCCACGGCCTTGTCGCGCTTCCGCCGCCCGACGAAGGGCTGGAGGAACTTGAACGTGGTCGTCGGATCGAGGTACGCGATGAGCGTCGACACGCTGCGAAAGGCGAGTCGGTACGTGGGGTATTTCTTCTTCCACTCCGCGGCCCGTGCGTCGACCGCCTTCAGGATCGCTTGATGGTCCGTCGGCTCGTCGATGTAGGTCGTGTTCGGATCGGCCGTCTCCGCGCCCATCGACTTCGAATACGCGTCGATGTATTGGACGAGCCCGAGCTTCTCGTACTCCTCGTATCCGGGAAGGGCGAACGCCATCTCCTCTCGGACTTCGGTCGGCCCTTTGTCCGTGAGGATCCATAGGACCGGTACCCCTTTCTTGAGGCCCTCGGCCATGAACAGGCTCACGAGCACCTCCTTCCCGACGTACGCGGGGCCGTAGACGGACGCGTTCGTCCCGAACGGGATGCCGCCGAACAGCAGGTCGTCGAGCCGGGCGATCCCCATCTTGACCTTTTGCTGCTTCACCTCGACTTGGAGGTCCTGTTCGCGGGCCTCGATGTCCTCGGCGATGAGGCCTTGCTCCCGAAGCCGCAGCTCTTCCATCTTCTGCTGGAGGTACCGCTCCTTCGTGCGGACCTCTTCTTCCTTCGTGGTGATCGTGCTCTTCAGTTCCTCGAGGCGCGACTTGAGGTCCAGCTCCTCGACGGAGCCGCCTTGGGCCTTCGCTTCCTGGACTTTGCGATGCTCCGCCTGGAGGACCTTCTCGCGGTAGAGGAGATCTTCCTCCCGCCGGAGCAGCTCTTCTTCCTTGTACGTGAGGGGCTCCTTCACCTTCTTGATCTCGTCCTCCTTGACCTGCAAGTCCTCCTGGAGGCGCTGGAGCTCCTGTTCCCGGAGTAAGACCATTTTCTCCTTGTGCAGGACCTCTTGCTCCTTCCTCGAAAACGCGGCCTGGACTTCCGCCTTCGGCTTCCCTTCGAAGGCCTTGGCCTCCGCGCGGACTTTGTCCTCGATCTTGTACTTGCCGACTGCCTCCTCGAGCCCGATGATCCGCTTCTTGAACTCTTCTTCCTTCGCGAGGTAGTCTTCCGCCATCTCGCGGAGCTCTTCCTCGAACCGGCGTTTCAGCTCTTCACTCGGAGCTCCGCCCTCGCCCGCCGGCATGGATGCGAGGCGCTCCTCTTTCGCCTTGAAGGTCGCCTCGCGCTCCACGAGGTCCAGCTCGCGCTTCTTCACCTCGCGCTGGTCCGGCTTCATCTTGCCGAGGCCGGATTCGAGTTGCTTGCGAAGCTGCTCGTTCACGGACCGTTGCTCGGTGACGTCGGCCTCGAGGGCTTGACGAGCCTTCGTCTCCTGATCGAGGCGCTTCTTGAGCTCCGGCGAGGCGCCCGCCTTGAGCTGTTGCGTCTTGACGTACTTGATGACGGCGATCGAGCCTTTCTTGATGTGCTCGATCTCCTGCTCCAGTTCCCGTCGCTTCGCGATCTCCGTCTGCAGCTGTTTCGAGAGGTTCGCGGTCTCCTCGATGTACTTGACCGGATCGAACTTTCCTTGCCGGAAGTTCGCAAGTTCGCGGTTCAGCGTGGAGCGCATCGCTTCGAGTTCGGCGTGCAGGCCGTCGACCTCGAGGGCCTTCGTCCTCAGCTCGCGCACCTTGTCGTCGGAGACCCGCTCGGCCGGAGTCCGGGACGCCTTTGCGCCGCCCGCGGTGGTCGGGACGCCGATCCAGTCCTGGAACGCGGTGTCCTCGCCGGCGAGCCACTTGCGGAGTGCGTCGTCCTTTGAATCGCCGCCCGCGACGGAGGCGCCGATCCACGCGTTCAACCCGCCGTCCGAATCGCCCTTGAGCCAAGTGGTAGAGCCTTTGTCGTCCGCCTTCGGCGGATCGGATTGCTTCGTGCCGCAGACCACGCACTCGCCGTGCGGATTCACTTCGCCTCCGCACACGCGGCAGACCTGCGAGACGGTGCCCTCCGCGGGCCTCACCGCCATCGGGCCTGTGCCTCCCTGAGCATCGCTAGCACGACCGACCCGGAAGAACCGGTTGGGCTCGCTACGAGACAAGAGGGTATTTAATCGTAGCCACCTCAATATCATCGAAGCATCTAGCCGGGCTCCGGGGGAGGGACCCGGCCTCCGGGAGGGTGCCGGCCCGGAATAGGATTTTTACGAAGGCCGCCGTATGGTGTACCAGCTGCCCGATAGGAGTGTCCTGTTCCGGTCCCCCTGCATGAGCGACATGCATGTGCCAGTTCGAGACGATGCCGGATCGGCATGCGCAAAGCGCTGTCCGTCAGGGATTTACGCGAGCACGTCAAGCAGTTCAAGATCATCGTCGTCGTCAACGCTGCCGTCCTCGGCCTTGCCGCGGTCGAGTTGCTTTGGACTTGGTCGTCCAGGCCGGACTTGGCCAGGAGGGACATAGTGATGATCAATGCGTTCTTCGGTGTTGGCCTTGTGACGAACGTGCTGCTGTTTCGCCGTTTCAAGCGGCAACTCGACTCCTTAGCCGGCATCGAACAATCATCATCGAAGGTGCCGGCCCGGTGAAGGCGGACGTGTGCTATGCGGGTTCGGCCCGGAATAGTATTTATACGGCCGGACGAATCTGATGGTCTCGGCGGAGTCCGGAGGAAGGGCGGGCCTTGGGGACGGAGAGCGACAAGCGGATTATCATGCGAATCGACCCGAACGACGAGTCGATCACCCTCAAGGACATCATGCAGCGAATCCAGGAAATCCAACGGCAACATCCGGACCTCGACGTATTTTTCGACGGCGACGAGTATGCGGTTTGCTCGAGGCCGAAAGAGAAGGCTCGGGCGATCGCCGAGGCCGTCGA
>DASWGO010000312.1:0-1577 GCA_036393695.1 Thermoplasmata archaeon | reverse complement strand
GCGGCGCGTTAACCTTAAGTAAGGTTAACCGGATGTCGGGGCCGTGCAGATCGGTTGTGGCGTGACGACGAAGGCGATTCGCGGACGGCCGTACCTGTATTTCTGGCATTACGAGGAGCGCGGCGGTCGCAGCGTCCAGGCGTTTCGATACCTCGGGGCCGCGCGGTCCGAGGCGGCGCGCCAGAAGCTCACGGAAGCGCTCGACGCGTACCTCGAGCGCGTCACCGCCGAGGTCCGGCGGAAACGGGCCGAGGTCCTCGCGCGGGCCTTGCCCCCGTGACGCGAAGCCCTTATCGCCGGCCGAGGCCATCGGAATCCGGATCATGCAGGTGCAGGTGAGGCTCTTCGCCACGTACCGCGAGATCGTCGGCGCGGGGCAACTCGCATGGACGGTGCGGGACGGAACGACGGTCGGCCAGCTCGTGGACGCGGTCCTCGCGAAATACCCGCGGCTCGTCGGTCATGGGAACAGCATGCTCCTCGCGGTGAACCACGAGGTCGTCCGGTCCGATAGCATCTTGCGGGAAGGGGACGAGGTCGCCCTCTTGCCTCCGGTGAGCGGAGGCGCCCGATGATCGAGATCCAACGCGCCCGGATCGACGTCGAGGCGGTCGTGAACAGCGTGCGCAGGGACGACGCGGGCGCCATCGTTGTCTTCCTTGGGTCGGTCCGATCGGATCCCGAGGTGCAAGCCCTCGACTACGAAGTCTACAAGCCGATGGCCTTGCGGACGCTGACGGAGTTGGTCGAACGAGCGAAACAGAAGTTCGGTGTTCTCGAGATCTCGGTCGTTCATCGCGTGGGTCGCGTCCCGGTCGGAGGGGACTCCGTCGTCCTCGCCTGCGCCGCGGCCCACCGGTCCGAGGCGTTCGCCGCGTGCGCCTGGACGATGGACGAGGTGAAACGAATCGTCCCGATCTGGAAGACCGAGGCCGGACCGCGAACGCCGCGCATTCGCCCCGGTTGATCGATTTCACGGCGTCCGACGCAGGCAGCCATCCTTCACAAGAAACCTCTGGCGTGTGATCGCGCCAAGAATCGGCGGACGTCAGAGACGACGCACGCTGTGCACCGGAAGGTTCCCTGAGAAATACGGCCGGGGCCGCTCGGACCCCGCGCCATGATCCCCCGCGAGGGGGTAAAGGGTTTCAGTCCCGCGCCGTGTCTAGAAAATCGACACAAAGTCCGCGAGCGACTGCAGGGCGGTGCATGCGGCCCGGTCGTAGAACCGGTACCAGTTCGCCCCGTGGACCCGGGCATTGTCGGGAATGTGGTCGTTCGCGTGGACACACATCTCGTGCTTGGGCCCCTGGCTCGCTTTCGCGGGAGGCGTCGGCGGGGTACTCGGCGTGGTGCCGGTCCCCGTTCCTGGGTTCCCGGTGTCCGTGTTCGGCTCGTTCACGGCGACGCTTGAATTCGTCGCCTTCGGCCGGAACGTGTAGGCGGCGAATGCCGCCCCCACGATCACTGCGATGAGCACGGCCACCGCTGTCTTTCGACGTATCATGTTTCGCCTCTCCTTTTCTCCTTCGCGTATCGTGTCGCGCAGGTCGCGATGGCGCGGCGAGAGGATCGTT
>DASWGO010000311.1:0-4375 GCA_036393695.1 Thermoplasmata archaeon | reverse complement strand
CCCCGCCAAGGTCGGCGTGGTAGTTCTCGAGCTTCTCCCACATCTGCGCGAGGGCATCGAGATCCGCGACACGGGCGTACTCGGATGCGAGGCTCCCCGGACCCGATACGTTCCACCTGCCCTTCCGGCCCCACGTCACCGGCCGCGATCCCGAACGTCACTTCCCTTGGAAGGCCGGCTTTCGTTTCTCGAGGAACGCGCGGAAGCCCTCCTTCGCATCGGCCATCGCGAAGAGGCGATTCTGCAGCTCGCGTTCGAGGGCGAAGCCTTCGTACATCGGCATCTCGAGGCCTTCCGTGACCGACCGCTTGATGAAACCGACCGCACGAGCGGCGTGCTGCGGATATGTCAAGCCTTTCGCAAAGGCCATCGTCTCGTCCCAGAACTTCGCCCGAGGGAAGACGCGGTTGAACAGGCCCCACTCGAGCGCTTCCTTCGGGGTGATCATGCGCCCTGTCGCCATCAGGTCGATCGCGCGGCTCTTCCCGACGAGCCGCGGCAGCCGCTGCGTACCGCCGGTCCCGGGGAGTACGCCCAACGTGACCTCCGGCAAACCGACTCGCCACGCCCCGTCGGAGGCGACGCGAAGGTCCGTCGCCATGGCGATCTCGAGTCCGCCTCCCACGCAATGCCCGTCGATCGCCGCGATGAAAAGCTTCGGCGTGCTCTCCATTTTGTTCAGAATCTCCTGGCAGTTCAAGCAGAACATGGCTTTGTAGTCCGGCGTCGACGACGCGAGCAAGTTGATATCCGCGCCGGCGGACCAGACGCCGTCGAGCTTCGAGGCGATGACGCACACATCGACGTCGTCGTCGAATCGCACGTCATCGATCATTGTGTTCAGGTCGCGCATCAAGTCGGCGTCGTAGGTGTTTGCCTTCGGCTTGTTCAGCCATGCAATCGCGACGCGGTCTTTCTTCTCCAACGAAATGTACGTGAGGTCCATCGTTCTGCCTCAGTCCAATTGATGGACCATCGGTTATTAAATGCTAGGGCTTCGCGGGCGGCAGTGTCTAGTCGGCGCGGCTTGGCTCCGGCGTCCCCCACTTCTCGTTGAAGAGGAAGTCCGACTTGACGAATTCCCAATGCCGGCTCGTCATGTACCGCGTCGGGAGCACCCCGCGCAGATAGTCGACGTAGGCGTCACGCTCGATTGGCTTGCCCCGATCCGTCAGGATGTTTCCGTGGACGTCGTACGGAAGGTAGACGTACCCCACCCCGGCCGCGTCCGAACCGGTGTTGCGGTAGTCGCCGAACTCCGCGAGCCCGCGGATTCGGAAGAACCGTCGATCCGGCAAGAAGAGGAGATCGTCCTTCGTGAGTCCGTGCACCGTCTCCCCGTTCTGGATGATCCTTCGCAAGGCCGCGTCGGCCTCTTCCCGGGAGCAGCGCGCCTTCGCTTGGATGATGGCGAGGTTTGCGTCCTTGACCTTGCCGAGCACCTCGTCGATGTAGATGACCTGCGCCTCTCGGTTCTTGAGCGTCTTGAACACGCCCTTCACGAGGTCTCCGCCGAGCTCCGACCCGAACATCTCGAGGCCCCGCGGATACCACATGTTCAGCGTCTGCTGGAGGTCCTCAATCCCGAAGTTCCCGCCGTCCAGGACGCCCGCGACGGCGATCGCCTTCATGAGGGTCTCCCCGGCGGCGAGGTGGTACGACTCTTCGAGGAACCGCATCCACGGCATCGAAAGGGCCATCGGCCCATACAAGAAATGGTGCTGCATCTCGAGCTGGAACTTCCCCACGCGGTCGATGAACGACATGAACGTCGCGGAGTCCATCAGGCTCTTGAACTCGATGTTGAACGCATCGAGGACGTGCTCGCCCGGCTTCATCGCGAAGAGCTCCTCCATCGTCTCGGTCGCCCAGTGTCGTCCCCACCGAGCCTTGTCGAACGTCGCGTCGAGCGTCAGGACGCCGGCCATCTGCATGTGGTGCCGCAGCTCCTCGACGCAGACGCGCTTCTTCGAGAACGAGATCGATTCGAGGCGGTCGCCGTCCGGGTCCGTGCGATGGATTCCCTCGACGATCTCCTTGTCGAGCCCAGTTAACGAACCTCCGTCGAGCTGCTCATACACCATCCGGTGCTGCTGGATGGAGCCGAGCTCGGTCGACGCCTGGGCGCGGATGATCTTGAGGGCCGTCATGAACTGCGCGTCCGGCATCTTGTCCGCGGTCCAGAGGCGGTTCGTCAGGTTGCCCGTGGCGGCCGTCGCGCCGACGACCTTCTGCGCGAAGCCCGCGAATCCGTCCGGCTTCGCCATGATGACGCTCAGGCGAGGCATCGGCGTCTCCGGATAATGCCGGGACCAGTTGGGCGCGTCGAAGACCTCGGGCATCTCCGGGAAGTAGCGTTCTTGCCAGAGCTTCCCTTCGTCGGCCCACTTCTTCGGGAGCGCCTCGATTCGGAACTGGTCGAGGAAGGGCATGTCAATCGCTGCGAAGCGCGTCGTACGGGATGAATCTTTCTCGGACGTCGATTTCACGCCATCGATCGGACGGACGATTGCCTTCGCGATTCTCGAGCGTGTGGCCCCTGAGCGGTCCCTCCGTTATCTTTTTCATGAGTGTCCCATAAGATATTAGTGACACAGGTGCGGCTGCCACGGACACGGAGTTGACGACCCGCATGACGAAAGTTCTCGGCATCGCGGCAATCGCCCTCGCGATGAGCCTCGGGCTCTTCGCGTCCGTGGCCCTCGGGGTCACCCTGCCATCGCAGGCGAACCAGCATGCGGTGGACGCGACCTCGAGGACGCATTCGGGGGCCGATGTAACCGGCCACCCGAGTGCGGATGTGAACGGCGTTCCGCCCGGTCCTCCGACCTGGTTGAACGACAGCGCGCCGTTCGGGCCGCCGGAATGGGCGAACACGTCGGGCGGACCGCCCACGTGGCTCACGACGCCGTAAGCTGGGCGATGTCCCGGACGGCGTCTCTCCCTTTTTGCGTCCGCTCAGCCGATGCGTTGGAGGACGCCCACGTAACTGGTCGGGTCGTCTCGCGGCTCGTAGATGACCCGGACCAAGTCCCAGCCGGTCGAGTGTGCGAGCTCCGCGAGATCGTCCGGCGAGAGCAGCAAGAGGTCGAACCAGTCCCCCACGCGGCCTTTGTAATGTCCCCGCAAGGAGAGGAGTCCCGGTGGTCGGCCTCGCGCGATGTTCCGTTTCACGTAGCTCAGGTGGTAGGGGATCCAGGTCCCGGGGATCCGCGTACTCCCGATGATCCGACCGCGCGCCTTCGAGATCTCCCGGGCGTCGCGGAAGAATCGGCGCATCCGGGGAAGGTCTCCCGCGAGCCCGAGATTGTTCCCCATCAGGATGAGCGAGTCGAACGTCCCCAGGCCTCGCGGCAGGCGGTGGACGCTAGCTTGATACACCTCTTCGACGCCGCGCACCCGGGCGAGAGCGACTTGCGTCGGCGAAGCATCGATGCCCACCACGCGGTGACCTTTCCTCTGGAGGTAGACGGCGTGTCGACCCGGGCCGCAACCGACATCCAGGACGCGACCGCGGACTTCCTTCATCGCCGCGCGCTCAATCTTCGACCACTTCGCGGGAGGGGTGAAGTACGCCTCGACGAGCGAACGGCTGCGATACCCGTCGTCCCGCTCGAATTCGAAGACGACCTTCTTGCCGAGCCAATGGTCCAGCATCGCCTGGGCGTAGAGATCGAAGGAGGAGACCGTTCGACGTTTTCGCGTTGGCGTGGAAGGCATGATTGAGGCGGCATGCGCTGCGGTCGTCTTGAGATTTGCCTCTCGACGGAGTAGCTACAAGATAATCGCGTTGAAGCAAAGCTTATCCTTCGGATACGCCTAAGTGGAAGGGGGTCCCGAGATGGCTCGCGCCCGAAGGGAATCGAAGTTCGAGGTGTTCGGTCAGGAGATGCTCGAGAAGGTCGTGGCGAAGAGTGGGAGCTCCGGCCGCGTGTACCTTCCGCCTGACTGGATCGGCAAGCGTGTGAAGGTCATCCGCGTCGAGTGAGGCGCGTCCGATGCCGGGGCGTTTCGGTCCGACAGATTTCGCTGCGTGCGCGCGGTGCGGCAGCGGCCAGGTCCACCCGAAGCTGCTCGTGATGGGCCCGATCGCGGGTGTCGACAGCGACAGTCGCTCGTACGTGTGTCATGCGTGCGGCCACGAAGGCCTCCCGATTTTCTTCGACACGGAGCCGGGGCGCGCCCAGTTCGAACGCGAGAAGAAAGGGGTATGGGATGCGGAGCCGACGCCCCTGCAGAAGGGCCCCGTGTCGATCCCGATCCTCCCGATTCAAACCGATCCGTTGATTGACATCAAAGTCCTCGATCTCCTCCCAGGGCGCGTCGTTGCGGTGACCGGGGTTCGGTGGGAGGCGGGCGGACTGACTCCGACCGG
>DASWGO010000310.1:0-2372 GCA_036393695.1 Thermoplasmata archaeon | reverse complement strand
GAGGAGATACATATCCTGCAGGATCAGGTTGCTCCGACTCAGGTCGGAACGGAACTCGACGCGAAGGGCTTGCTCCTTCGGGACGCGCTGGCAATCGTGACCGTCGTAGGGGCGCTCGTGGCCTTCTACGGAATGATCAAGCTCGTGTCCTACCTGGCGGGAATCCCTTCGCCTTAGGGTCTCCGAAACCGATCGAACGCCCCCCGGTGGCTGGAGTCATCCCGTAGCCCCCGGAGTTGCTCGAACAGGCGACGCTCCTCAGCCGACAACCGCGTCGGAGTTTGTACGATTACCCGAACCAGCTGGTCTCCCCGCCCGGATCGTTGGAACCGCGGGAGTCCTTTTCCACGGAGCCGAAGGATCGTCCCGGTCTGGATTCCGGCGGGGATCCGCAGTCGACTCGTCCCGTCGAGGGTCGGCACGTCCACCTCCGCCCCCAACGCCGCCTGGGCAAAGGAGATCGGCAGCTCGTAGACGATGTCGTCCCCTTCGCGGATGAAGCGTTCGTCGGGGCGCACGTGCACCGCCACATAGAGGTCGCCGGGCGGGGCTCCCGCATCGCCCGCGAGGCCGCGGCCGGAGACTCGAAGCTGGACGCCGTCCGGGACGCCGGGCGGGATTTCGACGGCAATCGTGCGCTGCTCCGCGATCCGGCCCTCGCCGGAACACCGGGGACACGGTCGTTCCGGCCATTGTCCGCGGCCGTTGCACTTCGGACACGTCGCGATCGTGATGAACTGACTGTAGCCTCGCCGTTGGGAGGCACTCACCTGGCCTCGGCCGTTGCACGTCGGACAGGTGACGAGGCGTTCCCCCTCCGCTCCGGTCCCGCGGCACGCCGGGCACGTCATCGGGTAGTGGACCGTGACCTCCTTCCGTCCGCCGCGAGCGACCTCCTCGAGGCTCAACTCGACCTCGACGCGCGCATCCTGGCCGGGCGCTGGTCCGCGCCGCCGACCCACGGTGCCCACGTTGCCGCCGAAGAACTGCTCGAACAGGGACCCGCCGAGTCCTCCGCTACGCCCGAAGAACGATTCGAACAGGTCCCGACCGAAGATGTCCTCGACGTCCCCGGCGTGGGTGAACCGGGACCAGTCGAAGCCTTCGCCCCCCCAGACCTGTTGCTTGAGGGCGTCTGCGCCGAACTGGTCGTAGATGCGTCGCTTGTCGTCGTCCGCGAGGACCTCGTAGGCCTCGGAAATCTGCTTGAATCTCTCTTCCGCGGCCTTCGGGTCGTCCTTGTTCAGGTCCGGATGGTGTTTCTTCGCGAGCCGACGGTACGCTCGCTTGATCTCGTCCTTGGACGCCCCGCGAGGGACCCCGAGCCTCTCATAGTAGTCATCGTCGGCCATGCAGCGCTCTTCCCGCGGGGTGGCCCCCGGTCACTTCTTGTCCACGTCCTCGAAGTCCGCGTCCACGACGCCCGGGTCCGACGAGCCGCCGGAGTCGCCGGCTCCCGGCGGAGGGGCCTCCGCCGGTCCGCCTTTCCCGTACATCTCGACGCCGATCTTCTGGGCTTCCTGGTTCAGCGCGTCGATCGCGGCGCGGAGCACCGAGATATCGTCCGTCGTCAGGACTTTTCGGAGAGCCTCGAGCTTCTCCTCGACGGCCTTGCGGGTCGCCTCGGAGACCGCGGAGCCGTGCTCTTTGAGGAGCTTCTCCGTCGCGTAGACGAGCTGGTCCGCGTGGTTCCGCAACTCAACGAACTCGCGGCGACGGCGGTCCTCTTCGGCGTGGCTCTCCGCGTCCCGGACGGCGGAGTCAATTCTCCCTTTGTCCATCCGCTGGGGGGCGACAATTGTGAGCTTTTCCGTCTTCCCGGTCGCCATATCTTTCGCGGAGACGTTGAGGATCCCGTTCGCGTCGATGTCGAACGTTACTTCGATCTTCGGGACGCCTGCGGGCGCAGGCGGGATTCCCGTGAGATAGAACCGACCCAGGCTCACATTGTCCCCGGCCATGGCGCGTTCGCCCTGCAGGACATGGACCTCGACGCTCGTCTGGCCGTCCGCGGCGGTCGTGAAGATCTCGCTCTTTCGCGTGGGAATCGTCGTGTTCCGCTCGATCAGCTTCGTGAAGATGCCGCCCTTCGTCTCGACGCCCAGACTGAGCGGGGTCACATCCAACAGGAGGATGTCCTTCACCTCGCCACTGAGGACGGCGGCCTGGATCGCCGCTCCGAGCGCGACGCACTGCATCGGGTCGACCGTTCGTTCTGCCGGACGACCGAGGATCTTCTCGAACCGAGACTGGACGGCCGGCATCCGCGTCGGCCCTCCGACCAAGATGACGTGATTGACGTCCCGGTACTGCCATCCGGCGTCCTTGAACGCCTGGCGAATGGGAGTGTCAAGACGATTCAGCACGGGCTC
>DASWGO010000309.1:0-2042 GCA_036393695.1 Thermoplasmata archaeon | reverse complement strand
CGGATCTTGACTTCGCCGGTGTCCTTGTCGATGTCGACGACGCAGATATAGCTCCCGAACGGGTACGTCAAGTTCGGCGGGTCGTAGTAGTCGACCGCCTCCAGGCCCGCCTCCATCCCCGGAGGATGGTTCGTGTACGCTGCGAAGGCGATCTCCGCCATCGTCTTCGCCTTGTCCGGTACTCCTTTCACCTGGAACTTGTGATCCTTCCACTCCAGGTCGTCCGGGCTCACTTCGAGCAGGTGGGCGGCGATCTTCTGCGCCTTGGCCCGTATCTTCCGCGCCGCGATCGCGGCGGCCGCCCCGGCGACCGGGGTGCTCCGACTCGCGTATGTGCCGAGTCCGTATGGTGCGGTGTCGGTGTCTCCTTCCTCGATAGAAATGTCCTCGGAGGAGATCCCGAGTTCCTCGGCGAGGATTTGCGCATACGTCGTCTCATGACCCTGCCCCTGGGACTTCGTGCCGAAGCGAGCGATCGCCTTGCCCGTGGGATGAATTCGGATCTCGCAGGAGTCGAACATCTTGAGGCCCAGGATGTCGAAGGTGTGGGACGGCCCTGCGCCGACGATCTCCGTGAAGCTGGAGATCCCGATCCCCATGAGTTCTCCGCGCTTCCGCTTCTCCGCCTGCTCCTTCCGCAGGGCGTCGTAGTCGACGATGTCCATCGCTTTTCGGAGGGCGGCCCCATAGTTGCCGCTGTCGTACTCCCAGCCGAGGGCCGACTTGAACGGGAACGCCTCCGGCGGGATGAAGTTCTTCATGCGGAACTCCGCCGGATCCATGCCGAGCTTGCGCGCCAGGGAGTCCACGAGTCGTTCGATCGTGAACGCGGCCTCCGTGACCCGGAACGAGCACCGGTACGCGATCCCGCCCGGCGGCTTGTTCGTGTAGACGCCGTCGACCTCGACGTGCGCCTTCTCGAACGGGTACGATCCCGTGACGATGTGGAACAGTCCCGCAGGGAACTTCGACGGATTCGCCGCCGCATCCGTGTACCCGTGGTCCGCGATCGTCTTCACGCGAAGGGCGGTCACCTTCCCGTCCTTCGTCGCACCGATGTCCGCGGAGATGTGGTAGTCCCGGGCGAACGAATCCGCCTGGATGTTCTCCGAACGGTCCTCGATCCACTTCACGGGATGTCCGGTCTTCAGGGCCGCGACGACCGCGAGGACGTATCCCGGATAAACGGGAACTTTGCCGCCGAACCCGCCCCCAATGTCCGGTGAGATGATGCGGATCTTCTGCTCGGGCAGGCCGGTGACGAGGGCGAACACGGTCCGGATCGCGTGGGGCGCCTGGGTCGTCATCCAGACGGTGAGCTTGCCCATCGCGTCGAACGACGCCACGCAGCCGCACGTCTCAATGGACGACACGTGGATTCGCGGGATGTAGAGGTCCTCGTGGACGACGACGTCGGATTCCTTGAGCGCCTTCGCCGTTCCCTCGCGGTCCCCGACCTCCCAGTGCCAGATTCGGTTCGTCTGCTCCTTCCGGTCCGGCCGAAGGATGGGAGCGTCCGGCTCCAACGCCTTCTTCGGGTCCACGACGACGGGCAGCGGTTCGTACTCCACCTCGACCGCCGCGACTCCGTCCGCAGCCGCATACCGGCTGTCCGCGACGACGGCCGCGACCTCCTGCGACTGGTACATGACTCGTTCGACGGGGAGGACCATCTGCTTGTCGGACATCAGGGTCGGCATCCAAGCCAGGTTCGCCGCCTCGAGATCCTTCCCGCGGATCACCGCGAGGACACCCGGGACCTTCAACGCCTTCTCAATGTTGATGTACCGGATGCGGGCGTGCGCGTACGGACTTCGGACGATGTCCAGGTAGAGCATCCCGGGGAGCTTCACGTCGTCCACGTAATTCCCCTTGCCGCGGACGAAGCGGGCGTCCTCCTTCCGTTTCACGGACTGGCCGACGCCGCCGTGCACGGTCATGGTCGTCCGCCTCCTGAGGCGCCGGCCATCTTGTTTGCGGCGTGCTGGATCGCCTTCACGATATTCACGTACCCGGTGCACCGGCACAGGTTCCCGGAGATT
>DASWGO010000308.1:0-7534 GCA_036393695.1 Thermoplasmata archaeon | reverse complement strand
GGCGGAAGGACTTCGTCTCCAGTCGGAGCTTTCGCGACAACCAGGTCACGAGCCCGCAGTTCCTCGACTCGTTCGTCGAGGTGTGCGAGTCGATGGACCCGCTGAACCGCTTCCTGGCGGGAGCGATCGGCCTCCCCTGGTAGGTCCCGCGAACAACGCGTAGCATCACATCGGCGCGTGAGTCCTCATTATCGGAAGAGAAACAATTCACACTGATTCAGCGACCTTTATGCCTCAGAAACCGAATACCCATGCGGGGAGGCGGAGGACCGATGGAGAACGGTCTACAGGGGGGCTCAGGCGCATCGCCGCAGGCGCCGTCGCCGGCGTCTGCGGTCAACGGTCCGCAAGGCATTCGTCGGTTGGCGCGATTGAAGGAATGGTTCTTTCACAAGCCGCCACCGCCCGTGGTGCACCCCCCTCCTCCCGTGGTTCGACACCAACCCGATCCCCCGGCCGTCGTCCTCTCATGCGAGCGCTGTGGCTTCGACTACACAATCACGCGAGTCGAGATTAGCGGCCAGCCGGGCGTCGTCTGGACCTGCGAATGTGGGAGCGAGTTCATCCCGCCCGGGGGCCCGGAGTCCTTCAACCTGGTCCGGCCCTGATGCGGCTCACGGCCGGGGCGTACGATAGATGCCTTCGAC
Source organism: Thermoplasmata archaeon (assembly GCA_036393695.1). Lineage (GTDB taxonomy): Archaea > Thermoplasmatota > Thermoplasmata > RBG-16-68-12 > RBG-16-68-12 > RBG-16-68-12. Next base: position 6,887 of record DASWGO010000308.1, on the reverse strand, counting down.
CGAAGGTCGCCACCGCGGGGTCGTCCAGTACAGCCCCAATCCGATGTAGACGAACAGCAGGACCGCGATCACCGCGGCCTCGAGCGAGACGACGAGCGAACCGCTCATGTCCCGCAGCGAGTATCGGTACAGGAAGTACGAGAACGTGACCATCGCGATCCCGCCAAGGAGCGCGCCGAGCATCCGGATTCGCGATCGCGTGAAGAACCATCGAAGGAAGGCGATTCCGAAGTTCGAGACGCCGAGGAGCCCCCAGAACAGCCCGGCGCTCACGATCAGGCCGTCGGGAGGGCGGAAGGCGGCTCGGCCGGCCAGGATCTGATCCCACCAGCGCCGGAGCTCCGTGAGCAAGTTGCCGTTCTGGTAGAAGACGATGCCGAGGACGAGGAAGAAGAACGCGACCCCGAAGAGGCCGACGAAGTCGGGCGTCCGCGGCCGCGGGACGTACACCGGCCGGAGGGGAGCAGCGCGGGGCAACGGAGGCGGGGGCGCGGGCGATGCGGGATTCGCGGGCGTCGCCTCCGTCCCCGCCGTAGTCAAAGAAGCCCCACAATACAGGCAGAAGCGGGAGGTCTCCTTGTTCATTGTGCCGCAGGCGTCGCAGCGCATCGAACGATCCCGGGCCCGCATACCAAACTCGGGGCTTTGAACTTTGGGTCGTGGCCTGTCGATGCTATCGTAATAGGAAATAGTCGACGGCGGCGCGCCCCAAGACGGCGACGACGCCGGTCAAGGCGATCGCGGCAATCACACGCTCGACGAATGTGGGCCGCTCGAGACCGACGGCCTCCTCTCCCCCGGACTTCCCGACCGAAACGATGCGGCTCGATGGCAATCCGGGAGTATAAGACCGTGCCGGCCTCGTGCAATCGTATCTGAATCTATGCATCCCCGCCGCGCGACATTACGTTCTAGAGGGAGTTCGATGGGTTCGATGAACGTCCCAATACGGTCAAGTAGCCTCTAGATTGCGCCGAGGGCGAGGTGAACGACACATGGCAGCAACCGAAATCCGGTCGTGGCCGGCGCGGGCCGCGTCCTCGTGGCGCGCGCTGGAGCGGATGCCGGCGTACCAAGTGCCGATCGTCCTCGGCGGGGCCCTCGCGGCCCTCGTCGGTGTCGTGGCGCTCGGTGTCGCCGTCGTGGCAGAGCGGGTGCTCGGGGTCTCGTGGGTCCGGGCGCTGTTGCTCATCGCCTTCGGCGCCTTGGCCGTGATCGGGTACAAGGTGACGCGCGCGAACCTGCGGAACGGTGCCGTCGTCGCGGGGATCGCGGGCGTGGCCCTGTTCGCCGTGGCGGGCGGGACGGTGGGCCTGGTGGCGGGCCTGCTCGTCTTCGCGGGCGCGTTGTGGGGGCTGCTGAAGTCCTTCTGAGGACTTCTCCCCCTTTTTCCATTTTCTTCGAGTGAGGTGACCCGATGAAGTTAGAGTTCGTCGCGGTTCGGGAGACGCAAGCCTCCCGGATTCTTCCAAAGAGACGCCTCGAATCCGCGTCTTTTTGATCCTTTTCGAGCAATCGCGACCGCCGGCCGAGGAATCGGGAAGCGGGGCTACCGGGGGCGATTAGGAAGAATGACTCGCGACATTGGCCTTCGAGGTTCCGACGCGGCGCGTCGGCAGTTCCCACATGAGTCTGCGCCCGATCGGACGACGGATCACGTCGTCGCGGCCTTCCAGCTCCTCCAAGAGGATTTCCGCGTCATCGTCGGTCGTCCCGAGGACCGCCGCGAGCTCGGTGGTGGCGAGGATGCCGTACCGTTGGAGGAGATTCAATGCGGTCTCCTCATTCGCCTTCAGGGATGCGGCTTCGAGGTGTGGTTCCACGTCCCGCAGGATTTCCTCGAACGCGTCCCACGGCCGCCATCCGTCCACTTGCCGGGTCTCATCGTCTCGACGAATCACAAACGTCGGGAAGCCGCTGATGCCGAGAGCCTGGCATTCGTCTCGGTCTCGCTGGAACGCCTCGTTCGCGGAGCCATCGTCGAGGGCCTGGACGAACGCATCGACGTTGAGGCCGGACTCTTTGGCGACGTCCGCTTGGACGTCCTTTAGGTGAATGCCCCGTCCCTCGAGGCACCACGCCTCCCGCAGGCGACGGAGGTAGCGCCATCCTTGATCGGGTCCTTGAAGGTCCGCGGCCTTCGCGGCGATGCACGCCGGCCACGTCGAATTGAAATCGTCCGAGGAATCGAGCATCGCGTCCGCGTTCATCGGCATGCGATGCTGGCTCGATACCGCCTCGAAGAACGCGCGGACGGAGTCCTTCCAGCGGCCGCCGGACATCCGCGCCCACTGTTCGCGCACCGGGCTGAAGTCCTCAAAGAGGCCGCCCTGGCGCGTCTCGATCCGGACCGCGTCCGGGTAGCGGACCTCCAAACGGCGGATCGTTGGCTCGAAGCCCCAGCACCAGATGTTGTGCGGGTCGGTGTACCAGATGACGTGAATCGGAGAGCTCATGCACCAGTCTGGGCCCGCGTAAGCGGCGGTTTGCTAAGTAGTCCTCGGTTTCGCGGGGTCGGAACCCTTATGGTCCCGGATTCGCGTCGCTGAGCCATGCGCCTGGACGACCGTCAGTGGGCAGGCCTGCTTCTGTTCGTGGGAATCGCCCAGTTCGCGATCATCGGGCTCACGGTCGCGGAGTCTGTGTACCCTGGATACAGCGTGTCGATCAACTACATCAGCGACCTCGGTGTCGGACCCGCCGCGCTGATCTTCGATCCGTCGATCATTCTCGTCGGCCTCGTGGTCCTTGCGACCGCCTGGTTCCTCTTGCGGGCGTTCAAGGACCGACTCGTGTCCGTTGTCTTCGCGCTCGCCGGCGTGGGCGCGATCGCCGTCGGCGTCTTCACAGAAGCGTTCGGCGTAATCCACGAACTCGTTTCGTTCTGGACGTTCGTCTTCATCGCCCTTTCCGCCATCCTCGCGATGCGGATCATCCGGCCACCGTTCCAGTATGTTTCCGTCCTCCTCGGCCTCCTCTCGTACGCGGCCCTCGGGCTGTACATCTCGAAGATCTACCTGGGACTCGGCCCCGGCGGGATGGAGCGGATGATCGTGTGGCCGGTCCTGGTCTGGGGGTTGGCCTTTGGAGGATACCTGTTTGCCGCTTCGCCCTCGTCCCACGGATCGTCCGGTGCTCCTTGACGGAGGAACCGTTGACGCGCCTCGACCTCGCAGCGATTGAGTCCGCACGAAAGCGGATCGAGGGCCTGGTCGTCCGGACGCCGCTCGTCCGCCTCAACGTCGAGGATGCACCCGCCGAGATCTTGCTGAAACTGGAAAACTTGCAGCCGACCGGGTCGTTCAAGGTCCGCGGCGCGGGCAACGCGGTCGCGCTCCTCACCCCGGAGGAACGGACGCACGGCGTGTTCACGTGCAGTGCGGGCAACATGGCTCAGGCCCTCGCGTGGCATGCGAGGCGACTCGGGATTCCCTGCACCGCGATCGTGCCAGACACCGCACCGGCCACGAAGCTCGCCGCGATCCGGCGGTTCGGCGCGACGATCGTTCAGCTCTCGTGGGACGAAGTCTGGGAGATCGGCATCAGCCGACGCTACGCCCCGCTGAAGGGGTGGACGTTCGTCCATCCGTTCGCCGATCCGGCCATGATGGCGGGCAACGGGACGATCGGAATGGAGATCCTCGAGGACATGCCCGACGTCGATGCCGTCGTGATCCCGTTCGGGGGCGGTGGATTGAGCGCGGGGATTGCGACCGCGATCAAGGCGAAGCGTCCTCGGACCCGCATCTATGCGTGCGAGCCGGAGACCGCGGCGCCCCTCGCCGCGTCGTTCGCGAAGGCCGGACCGACCGAGGTCCATCGCACCCCGAGCTTCGTCGATGGAATCGGCGCGTCGAGCGTGCTCCCAGAGATGTGGAATCTGGTGAGGCCGCTGCTCGAAGGATCTGTCGTGGTTTCCCTGAAAGAAATCGCGTCCGCCATCCGGTTCCTCGTCGAGAGGAACCGGGTCGTCGCGGAAGGTGCCGGCGGTTCGTCCGTTGCCGCGGCTCTCGCGGGTAAGGCCGGAAAAGGCCGCGTCGTCTGCGTCGTCTCTGGAGGGAACATCGACACGGAAGTGCTCGGCAAGATCCTCCGCGGCGAAGTTCCGTGAGGATTCGTCCCGATCCAAGCGCGCTGGAGAATCCTCATGGCCTTCCTAGTCCGGCTGATGGAAAGGACAAGTGTCCGGAAGCGCGCCCCCGACCTCGCCGAGTTGCGCACACTCATCGCTCCCATCTCTGGGGTTCACCTCCTCGATGTCGGAGGGGGTGCGGGTGCCGCGACGGAACAATTCGCGACGGGCTGCGCCGAAGTGGTCATCCTCGAGCCGGACCGGAGGAAAGTCGCTCAGGGCCGGAGGCTCCGACCGACGGTTCGATTTCAGGAGGGCCGCGCAGAGGATATCCCCTTTCCGGACGCCACCTTCGAACGGGTCACCGCGGTCGTCGCGTTCCATCACATGGAGGATCAGGAATCGGCCCTTGCGGAGATGCGACGAGTTCTGAGGGACTCCGGACGCCTCGTCCTCTTTGAGCTGCCGCCCTCACCTGCTCCCGGGCCGATCTATCGATGGATCGCCGGATACCGGCACGCGGGCCACATGGCGTTCCACGGTCCGGAGGAGCTCAAGGAGAAATTGCTTTCCGCCGGATTCAAAGAGGTGTCGGACCGCCAGGGCGTCACGGGGTACTTTGTGTTGGGGACGAAATGATGTGTTGCACTCCCGCTGGGGCCGAGAGGACCCCGTAAGTTTATCGGCCTCCTCGGCGCCATCCCGGATGAAGGCCGTATCATGGTGGGCTCACCGGCTGAATCGCTCGCGCGAGACGTGAGAAAGTACGTCTTCGACCATTTCTTGGAGCACGCCGTTCCGCCCGTGCTCGAACAAATCATGGAGCGATATCACCTCGACCGCATCGAGGCGTTCGCGGTGCTGAAGGCCCTGGAGGACGCACGCCACCTGAAGCTCGTGCCCGGCACCCAGCGGATCCTGATGGCCTTCCCGTTCTCGGCCGTCGCGACGCCGTTTCGTGTCACGCGGCCCGTGATTGGCCGGCGATACTACGCGAATTGCGCCTGGGACGCCGTCGCGTTCCACGCGATGCTGCACGAAATCATCCGGATCGAAGGCCGTTGCCACCATTGCGCGGAACCGATCTCGCTCGAGCTCGCCGGCGGGAAGTCGCGCGCATCGCCTCCGAGGCCCGTTGTCTATCTCGCGCTCCCCGCGTCCCAATGGTGGAACGACATTGTGATCACTTGCTCGAACCACATGGTGTTCTTCTCCTCCGAATCGCACGTCGACGCATGGCAGAAGGTGACTCCGGCACCGGAGGGGGCCGTGCTCACCCTCGAAGAGACGCATGCCCTCAGCGTGCCGATTTACAAAGACAAACTGAGGGCCGAATATGTTCGGCCCGGCAAGGATGAGCTCATCACCCATTTCCACTCGCTCGGATTGACAGGAGCGTTTTGGCGGCTCTAGCAGACTCGCGCCTACGAATGCACGCTCGCCTTCTGGATCGTGACCTTTGTCCGAGGCCGGTCCTCGTGGTCCGTCGGCGCGCGGCTGATCGCGTCGACAACCTCCATCCCGCCCACGACACGACCGAACACAGGATGCTTCCGGTCCAGCCGGTGGTTGTCGACGACGTTGATGAAGAACTGGCTGCCTCCGGTGTTTGGACCCGCGTTCGCCATGGAGATGGTCCCCCGCGCATTTCGGTTGTCCGCGGGGAGCTCGTCCTTGATTGTGTATCCGGGGCCGCCGAGCCCGGTTCCCTGCGGGTCCCCGCCTTGGATCATGAAGTCCGGGATCACGCGGTGGAAGATCGTTCCATCGTAGAAGCCTTGCCCGACGAGCTTTCGGAAGTTGCCCGTGGTGATCGGCATCGTCTTGTCGAGGAGCTCGATCTTCACGTCGCCCATCGTCGTCTGGAGAAGGACGGTCGTCATGCGGCCGCCATTCGCTCCGCCTACGTAAGGGTGTCGTCCTGTCGTCCTGTCGCACCTGAACCGCGTCCGTCCGAACGAACTTTCGAATCCGCGGAAACCAGCACGTATCCGACGCGGCCATTGCTAGAAGCTTTCGCGATTCGGTGACCGAGGAGGCCCGTCGCGCTTCCGCCTCCGCCGCGTTAACCAGATGAGGAAGACCGCCGCGATGGCGGCGGCGACGAAAGCGAGGAACGGCCAAGACGTAATGAGCGCGGGAAGTCCGTTCGCCACGACGGTCACGGTCCACTCTCGTGAGACGACAAGCGAGCCATCGGATACTGTGACGTTCACGATGTGACTACCAGGAGCCGACGGCGCGAAATTCAGCGCGCTAGTGTTTCCTCCCGCGACTCCACCGTCGAGTCGCCACGTGTACGACAGCACGTCCCCGTCGGGATCCCATGCGATGACGGTAAACGTCTGGGTCGCGCCTGCGTCGACGTTCAGGGGGCCGAGTCCCGGAGTGCTCGACGTGATCTGAGGTGCCCGGTCTCGGACTGCGATAGCTCGCGTCGTGCGGTTCGAGAGACCGAGGTTGTCAACGACCGTGAGCTCAACCCCGAAGACTCCCTTCCTGGCGTATCCATGCGACGCCTGGACCCCGGTACCGAGGGATCCGTCTCCGAAGTCCCACGAATACGAGGCGATTGTCCCGTCGGGGTCGGTCGAGGCGGATCCGTCGAACAGGACGCTGACTCCGATGTAGACCGTCCCCGGAGAAAATTGGAATGCTACCCGAGGTGGCGCATTGACCGTCACTTGGTGCGTAGCGTTCGACGACAGGCTCTGGTTGTCAACGACGGTAAGGATCGCGGTGTACACGCCGGGGTTCGCAAATGCATGCGTCGGCATGACGCCGCTGCCGACTGTCGAATCTCCGAATTCCCACG
>DASWGO010000307.1:0-3309 GCA_036393695.1 Thermoplasmata archaeon | reverse complement strand
GTCCCTCGTCCTTCGGACGGGGTCTTCCGGCTCTTTATGTATGACCGACTCTTGCGGTGAACTCCGTATGGTCGACACGGGACCCCTGTCGAAAGACTCGATCATCCGGACCTTGACGGAAGCCCTCCGACCCTTTCCGTACGTCCACGCGTTCTGGGAAGCCGGTGCAGCAGCGTTCAACCGAATCGATACGTGTCGGATATCGACCTGTACACTGTCGTAGACGATACGGCGGTCCCTCAGACGTTCCGTGTCGTAGGGGAGAGCTTGGCGGCCCTCTTCCGATCCGACTGACTCCGGAGGTGTCTTTGCCTGCCCCCTCGGGGATTCGTCAGAAGTTCTATCACCTCCAGGGGACGAGCGAATACCTCCTCGTCGACTTCGCGGTGCTGACCCTCGCCGCCCCCGATAAGTTCCTCGTAAGGGAAATCCACGGCGAGGCGGTCTTCCTGTTCAACAAGGGTAATGCGGTCCAGATTCCTCCGCTCGACGCCGAAGCGTTCGTCCGGAACCCCCTCGAACGGCGCAGGCGTCTCCAGGAGCGGATGGAGTTGTTCGGTCCGTTCGTACAGAAGGAAATCCTTCGCGGCAACTTGCTGGAAGCCCTCGAGTTCTATCGGGACGTCGTCCTCCAAGCGCTCGTCGAGGGGCTCCGCATGCGGCACGGCCCGATACATTACGACTTCCGCATGCGGTACGTGTATCGGGAGCTCCCGCCGGATGTCGTGCGACGACTCGAACATCTCGCGTTCGTCAAGGATGCGGAGGACCTTGCGGCGAACTATGGGGAAGCACTCGCATGGTTCCGCGAGGCCATCGAGGCGGTCGACGAGGGACAGGTTCGCCGCCAGATCTTCGAATCGTGAGATGCGGCGACTGATTCAGGGAACGAACACCCCGCCAGGAGGTGAGTCCCGGATCACGGGTGGCGCCGGATGTATTCCCGGATTGCGGCTTTCGCGAGGGAGTAGAGGCTGAGCCGTTTGCGTCGGCAGTATCGGCGGATCGTGGCGAATTCTTGCTTGCCAAAAACCGTGACGACACGATACAAAAGGAACACCGCCCGGCGCGAGCATACGCTTTGAGTAGATGAATGTATATGACCGGTTCTGGCACAGAATTGTTCGCTCATATTGTACAGGCATTACTATATAGTGCCTATGTCATGCGGTTGCACGGGAGGGATGGAGATTGCCCTCGGAAAAGCCGAAAGACCTCGATCTGGTGATCCAGTCTCAAATCGACGCGTGGGTCACAGAACTTGAAGTGCTCCGCCGCGATCCGCGAGTCCGAAAATTCACCGAGCTATGGCATAAAATCGAGGCGGAGGCCGCCTGGTATTGGGCTGGGCCATCCGGACCAGGGAGGATCGGCGGGGGGCAGAAGCGACTCGGGATTCCGGCGAACGAACTGTCCGGGCTCAAGTCGGACGATCTGGAGGACCTCGTCGTTCGGACCCGGCCGGCGCGTTGAGCTGAATCATGGTCGTCGTCCTGAAGGACATGTCGTCCGAGGCTTTGACGGAGGCGATCGAATGGAATTTGTTCGGGTTGTACGCGACGTTCGACCGCATTCCCGGCGCCCGGGTGGACCACGATCCGAACGTCATGCGGGTCCGCACGGGCCTTCCTCATGAGCTGCTGAACGGGATTTTCCGCGCCCAGTTCCGGACGGACGACATCGAAGCGTCGATCCGGGAGACCCTCGGGGACTTTCGGTCCCGGGAGCTGCCGATGATCTGGTGGACGGGTCCCTCCTCCAACCCGCCGGAGCTCGGCAAGTATCTCGAGAACATGGGGCTCGTCCGAGCCGGGAACCTGACTGGGAGCGCCGTGGACCTCGACACCCTGCCCGAAACGGTCCGGATGCCGGACGATTTGACGATCGAGACCGTCCGGGACGAGCAGACCCTCCAGGCGTGGCTGGCGCCGTTCGCATTCGGCTACGAATTCCCCGAGCGCGTGGCCCTCGCGCTCTTCGACCTGTTCCACGGGTTCGGTTTCGATCCCGATGCGCCGTTCCAGCACTATCTCGGTCGATGGAAAGGCCACCCGGTTGCCACGTGCTCCATGTTCTTCGGCGCTGGCGTGGCGGGAATGCACACGGCCGTCGTCCCGACATACCGGGGGCAAGGTATCGGTGCCGCGATGACCCTCACCCCGATGCTGGACGCTCGCGCGGCGGGCTATCGGATCGGCGTGACGAACGTGGCGTCGAACGGTTCCCGGGTGCAGGGGAGGTTGGGCTTCAAGTCGTATTGCCACCTCGGTTTGTACATGCCGTCGGAATGGGGCGGACTCGAGCGGAGTGCCCCCGTTGTGCGAAAAGAGGTCCAACAGAGACCCTGGGGTCATCTGCCTGGTTAGCGGGCGGCAGTGTGTTCGTCCGAGGCCGGGATATGGCCACGGATCCATCTCATGATCGCATCTCGCACTTCGGGAAACGTGTCCCGTTTGCCCCCGATCGGTTCGAAGGAGTGACCCGCGTTCTGAATCACGACGAGGTCCGCCGGCTCCTTCAGCTTCGGGAGCCCCGACCGCAGCCGCTCGAGGTCGCAGAACGGATCGCGGTCCCCCTGCACGAACAAGGCCGGTTTGATGAGGTAGGACCATTCGGGTGGGTTCAGGACCTCGGGTCGGAACCGGGGGTGGAGCGGATAGCCCAGCGCGATGACCCCGGCGACATCCGGATCTGCGGAAGCCCGGGCGCACACCCGCGCACCCATCGACTTGCCGGCGACGAAAATTTTCCGCGAAGGCAATCCCTCCCGTGCGAAACGCACGGCCCCGCGGAGGTCCGCCTCCTCCCGGGACAGGTCCCTCGACGCCTGTCCCTTCGCTTCGACGTACCGGAAGTTGAAGCGCAACGCCCAGATGCCCTCGGACGCGACCGCCTCCGCGACCCGCCGGGCCAGAGGATTCCGCATGTCATTCGACCGACCGTGGGTGATGACGAGGCCCGCGTTCGGACGCTCGGGGGCGTGGACAATCCCGCGGAGTTCGGCCCCTCCCGATGCACTCGGAAACCGAACTTCCTTGACCTCGCTGATAGTTTCACCCGCCCGAGGCGCCGGATGTCGCCATTCGGCTATCACCGCGGATAACCGCGGCCGAAGGATTTAGCCCCTCGGGACGAAGGTCTCCGAACCCATGGCCTGGATCCGCCCCATCGTGGACCACATCTTCCTCGTCGACCGAGGGGGCGTCCCGATGGTGCACCTTTCCCGCGGCCTCCCGACCGGCGCGGATCCGGACCTCATCGCGTCGATGTTCACCGCAATTGTCGAATTCATGAACCAATCGTTCCACT
>DASWGO010000306.1:0-3304 GCA_036393695.1 Thermoplasmata archaeon | reverse complement strand
CGGGTCGAACGGCGTACGTATTTGGTGGAGTTCCGTACTTACGTGGACCATGGAGCTGGAAACCCGGAAGGTCCAGAAGCTGGGATACTCGAGTCTCGGCGTCTCCCTCCCGAAAGACTGGGCGTCGTCGAACGGCATCCGGCCCGGGGCCCTCGTCAGCCTCGCGATCGAAGACGACGGGAGTCTCCGCGTGCGGGTCGGTCCGCTCGAGGAGTATCCGGTCACCGCAGAGGCGACGATCGACGCGGACGAATGGAGCGGGCCCGAGGCGCTGACGCGGATGATCACGGGCAACTACATCGTCGGCTGCAACACGATCCGGCTGCGGAGTCGTGAGGAGCTCTCCCCGAGCCAGTTGCAGGAGATTCACGAGGCAGTGCGCGGCCTCACGGGCCTCACGATTGTGAACCAAGGCCCCAAGTTCGTCACGATCGAGAACTTCGTCGAGCCGACGCGGTTCCCCATTGACGGCCTCCTCCGACGTCTACACTATCTCACATCGCGGATGGAGAAGCTCGCGCTCGGCGTCATCTCGGGCGATGCAAAGGGAAACATCGAGGAGGTCGCCCGGATGGAGCTCGAGGTGGACCGACTGTACTGGCTCGTCGTGCGGCAGCTCCTCCTCGCGGCGCAGAACCGCACGATCGCGGGGCGAATCGGGGTGACGGAGCCGCGTCACCTCCTCGGGGATCGGGTGGTCACCGTCGCCCTGGAGAACGTCGGCGATTTGTGGGAGGAACTCGCCGCCGGCGTGGGGCCGTTCCTCACGCCGACCCGCCGGATCCCGCGGGATTTCGCGAAGACGATTGGGAACTTGAAAGGAAAGCTCGAGGACGTGATTGAGCTGACGATGACCGCCTTCTTCGCCAACGACCTGGCGAAGGCCAACGAGGCCCTCGATCGACAAGCGGCATTGACTCGTGACACTCGCGCCGTCGCCGGGTCCGGTTCCCGGCCGCGTCGTGGACAGACAAATGGTCCATCGCGTTCGAACGGTTTGATTCAACTCGTCCTTCGACCGCTGGAGCACGTCGCGAAGTACTATGGCAGTATCGCACAAATCACGATCAATCGGGCGCTCGAAAGGCCCGTTCACCCACGCCCCCCCGGCGTTGAAGCTCCCACGTCCGAACCGTCTCCAGAGCGTCCCTGATCGGACCGAAGCTCAGGCGTGTGCCCTTCGGGCGGAGTAGTCTTTCCGGAGTTCCTTCATCGTCCGCGTCTTGCCCGGTCCGGCTTGAGGGAGTTCAGACACCAGGACCACGTCCTCAACGTGGGCCAGCAACGGATTCAGGTTCTCCTTGATGGATCGCTGAAATTCGCGGCGCAGCTCCGCACGGAGCGTATCGGATCCGAGAAGCCGTGGATCGCGCGGGACGACGTACACGACGAGGCGGTGCTGTCCAGAGCCGTCAAGGTCGACGGCGATCGGCTTGGAGTCGTAGACGTTGTCGCTCTTGAGGACGCTCCGGATCTCCTCGGAGCTCGTCTTCACGCCGTTGATGTTGATCATGTCGTCGATTCTCCCGAGATGGCGATAGTAGCCATCACCGAGACGCTCGAGCTGATCTCCGTGGCGCCGGAGCCGTTCTCCGTGCGGGCCTTTCGGGACGTCGTCGTAGTACTCTTCATCGTTGTCGTAATTCAACAGCTCGGTCGAGAGGCCGATCGATGGCGGGACGAGGAACAATTCCCCGCGGGCGGCCGGGCGGCCCCCGTCGAGGATCTCGAAGTCCAGGCCGAGGGCGGGGGTGGTGAACGTCGACGGAGCGCACGGCTGCACGACGGACCCGGTGACGTATCCGCCGCCGATCTCCGTCCCGCCGCAGTATTCCACGATGGGCCGATACCCGGCGAGGAACATCAGGTACAGCATCTCGTCCGGCGTGGAGGGCTCCGCGGTGGAGCTGAACAACCGAATCCGGTGCCAGTCGAGCCCTTCCATCGCCCGGTCCGCCTTCCAGCTCCGAACGAGCTTCGGCACCACGCCGAGCATCGTGACACCGGCTCGAGCGACGAACTCGCCGAACGGGCGGCCAGCGGTCGCCCCGACGTACAAGGCCATCGTCGCCTCGTTCACGAAGCTCGCATAGGTCAGCCATGGTCCCATCATCCATCCGAAGCTCGTCGGCCAGGCGAGCACGTCCCGCGGTCGGATGTCTTGATGGAGGTACGCATCCGCGGCGCTCTTGATCGGGGTCGTGTGGGTCCAAGGGATGGCCTTCGGGTCTTTCGTCGTCCCCGACGAGAACAGGATGTTAGTGTGGTCGCCAGCGCGACACGAGACCGCCTCGTAGGCATCGCCGTCGCTTAGGAAGTCCGTCCACGCGATGTCGCCATCCCGGAGGAAGCGCGTCTTCGGTCCAGCTCGCGGAATGACGATCGCCCGCGGCCCGTTGCCGTCGACGACTTTGGGGTAAATGGCATGCTCTTTCCCGTCGCGGAGGTACGTGTCGACCGTGATGACGGCGCGGGCGTCGGCGATGCGAGCCCGTTTCTGGAATTCGGGCGGCGCCGCGGCGTCGGCGATGCCGACCACGCACCGCCCCGAGAGCACGATTCCGAGGTACGCCGCCACCGCCTCCGGGGTCATGGGCAAGAACAATGCAATCTTCTCGCCCCGATCCAGGCCGAGCTCGTCCAGCCCATTGGCGACCCGAGCACTCAGTCGCCGCAGTTCACCGTACGTCATCTTCCGGATTGAGTCAGATCCTTCGAGTCCGGAGAGGATGGCCGTCTTCGTCGCGCTCGCACGAAAGCAGCTTTCCGCAATGTTCATCCGCGCGCCGGGTAGCCACTCCGGATGACGCGGATCGAGGGGCTGCTTCAGAATTCGAGTTGGCTTCTTTCGGAAGACGATCCCGAGCGTGCGGATCATAGTGGACCAAAAGTCTTCTCGGCGGCCCACGGACCATCGCTGCAGGTCCGCGAAAGACGCGAGGCGACGGGCCGCCATCAGCTTCCCGATGTTCGACGATCGCACGCCGGCTTTAGACGGCATCCAGGCTGGCCCGGGACCATCTCTCGGTTCACGACCATCGTACGCAAGCCGGTACAGAACGAAATGGGCCGCGAACCGCCACCGCGTCTCCGGGTTCGCCAGAAGCAACGCGCGGAGCTGGAGCCAGAACCGTTCTTGCTCACGCGCATCGAGCGATCCGGCGTGACGTCGAGATGCGGCCTCGATTCGAGCCGCAAGTGCCTCCGCGGGCTTCCGAGGCACGCCCCACGATTCTACGTCGGCGGGCCGGATGGTGGGCCGCACGGCGGCTGAAATCTCGCGGACTCACTTAAGCCTGCGGAC
>DASWGO010000305.1:0-4239 GCA_036393695.1 Thermoplasmata archaeon | reverse complement strand
GGCGGACCCGTTGACGGTCTACCCGATCCGAGACGATCTCGTGGACGCGTACGCGTCTGAAAAGGTGTTCAAATTCCTGCACCTCCCTGTCCAAAGCGGGGACGACGGAATCCTCGAGGCGATGCGCCGGCAGTACACCGTCTCGCAGTTCGAGGAAATCGTCCGGACATTCCGCCGTACGTACCCGGACATCACTGTCTCGACCGACGTCATCGTGGGCTTTCCGGGCGAATCCGAGGAGCAGTTTGAAGCCACGATGGAACTCATCCGCCGAGTAAGACCAGACATCGTGAATGTCACTCGGTTCTCCCTCCGCGAAGGCACCCCCGCCGCGACGATGCCCGGCCGGATCGTCGGCCGGAAAGTGAAAGATCGTTCGCGCCGCCTCACGCGACTTCGGTTTCAGATTTCCCGCGAGGAGCACGAGCGATTCGTCGGGCGAGAGGTCGAGGTGCTCGTCACGGAGCCGGGCAAGCCGGGCAGCGTGCTTGCGCGGACGCGGGAATACCGACAAGTCGTCTTGCGGGAACCCGCGACGATCGGCGAATTTCTCCGGGTGAAAATCGATGGCGCGCGGGCGACGGATCTCTCCGGCCACGTGTTGACCAATGGACTTTATACGCCCGTGCAAATCCACGCTCACAGCCCCGTGGTGTAGCGGCCAAGCATTCGGGTCTTTGGAACCCGCGACGGCAGTTCGAATCTGCCCGGGGCTATTCGGATGAAGGCTCAGGCGCAGCTCAGTTTGACTTTCGACGATGCGGCCACCGCCGAGGCCGTGGCGTCATCTGTCTCCCTGGACGACGAAGGGTACATCGAGACCAGACGGCGCGGACGGACGATCACCGCGAAGGCGACGGCGGACGGCCCGATGAGCCTGCTTCACACACTCGACGACTACCTCGCCTGCGTCAGCGTCGCGGAGCGGACGGCGCGGGAGGCACGCCCTCGCGAACGTGCGCGGCGACGCCGCGCTTGAAGGCGAGCATCTCCCGTCGGTTCATCGTCGCTTGCGCGACGGCGCACAGTTCGTCATCGGGCGAGACGACGAGCGCCTCGTCCCCGGGACGAACCTCAGGATCTGCGTCCCGCACGAACTTCGCGAAGACGTTCTTCCCCTCGCGATGGAATGGGACGGCGTCATCCTCAACGACAATCCGAAGCCTCGGGGCGGGGAATGCGTTGATCAGGCGACGGGCACCCGCGGCTTTCAACGTGAACCATCCGTCCTCCGCGCGCAGGGAGAGGACATGTTCGCCATTCACGTGGACGTTGCGAATCTTCCCCGTGTTCTTCGAAATGACGTACGATACGGTGCCGGTCAAGAGCGCGTCCGCGGCACCGCGCCCGAACTGGAAGTCGGCCGTCGCTCGGATCCGCAACGCGCTCCAATCGACCGTCCGTCCACCCGGGGCCCGAGTCCGGAGTTCCTCGAGGGTCGTCTCGCCCTCCCAGAGAAGTCCGAACGAGAATCCAGCGCCCGCGGCCCATTCGCGGAAGAAGACTTCCGCCGCCTCGAGGGCCTCCAGGTCGAGCGCCTCCGGGACGACCGTCTGGCACATCGGCCAGACGTAATCGAGCTCGAGGGGCACGGGACCCCACACTGACTTGACCGCGATGTGCACGTCCGCCACCTGGAGAGCCTGGTCGACGACGTGAGCGAGACGCTCGCTGAACGGTCGGCCGCCCTCGGGGAAGACGAGGAGTCCCTTCGCAGGAGGCGCGCGGTACCGTTCCGCCAGCCTCCGTCGGAACCGGTGGAGGATCGGACGGTGCGCGGTCTCCGGGCCGACGTAGTGCAGCGCCCCGTGCCGGGAGACCGGCTCGAACTCTTCCAGGAATTCGTTGTGGCGCCGCAACTCTCGCACCGCGTCGAGCAGCGCCGGATGGGACCGCGCCCGGCGTTCGGCGAGCCCCCACAGGTCGCCCTCGGCAATCGCCTGGCGGACCTCCCGGATCGCCCCGAAGCACGCGTGCAGATTGTGCTCAGCGAGGAGGGTCTCCTCGGCCGCGATCCTTTCCATGGGATGCGCCGTGCATACGGGACAGAGGCAACCGCTCTCTCGGACATCGCTCGCGCGGCGCGTGCCGTCGGGGAAGAGCATGCGACCGTCGCGGGCATACTTCGCGTACGAAGCGGAGTCAAACAGGTCGCACCCCAGGAGGGCCGCGAGGGGGAAGACCAACGGATGACCCGCGCCGAACAGGTGGACGGGCTTCGCGGGATCGAGGCCTTTCTTCGACGCGATGATGACGCGGACCAGATCCCGGAACCGGTATGCCTCCAGGAGAGGCACGACGCCTCCGATCGCGCACACGGCCACATCGAGGGACGACACCGATCTCGCGCAGCGCTCGCGTAGGTCGGCGTGGAGGCCGCCCTGGACGGCGCCGACGAGGGCCATGTCCCCGCGAAGAGAGACCGCCTCTTGCGCGCGGCGGACCGTTTCGTCAACGTCCTTCGCGGCGCGGTTGTGATCATGGCCCGGCTCCGAGAACACGTCGAGCATCGTCCCGAAGTCGGCGTGGATCGCCTTCTGGAAGGCCATGACCTCCACATTCGTGACGTCGACATCGCCGTATACGTGGGATTGGAACGCCCCGGAATCCGTCATGACCGCCCCAGGGAAACCCAGGAACTGGTGGATGCCGTCGCGCACGATCGCGTCCCGGTCCGGGGATTTCCCGAGGATGTACGCGTTCGTGATCAGGATCTGCGCGCCAAAACGAGTGGCCAGGTCCCTGGGAGGGATGATCGGCCGGTTCGGGTTGACGACCGGGGCGAGGGTCGGAGTCGCAACCCGGCCGTGCGTCGTGTCGAGCACCCCGATCCGGGCGAGCCCGTCGCGCTCCCGAACCTCGAACATGCGCGGCCATCGGAGCGCCGCGAATAAGGCTTTTCCGAGGCTTCGCGCACCTCCCCGGAAGGGCTATGCCCCGCGTGCCGGCTCAGCCCCCGCGCATGCTCCGCGAGACGTTCGTTCACATCCCGGGAGTGGGCTACCGGACCGAGGAGCGGCTCTGGCGGAAAGGAATCCGCACGTGGGACGATTTCTCCGTGGCATCGAAGCCGCACCGTGTGCCCGCGCGCGTCCTCCGTCGGATCGGGGACGAGATCGTCCGGTCCGACGAGGCGTTGCGCCGAGGGCGGCATCGCTACTTCGCACGGAATCTCCCGCCCCGGGATCATTGGCGCGCCTGGCCCGAGTTCGCGAACGCGATCGCCTATCTGGACATCGAGACGACCGGGCTGTCGATCGGTCGGGACGCGGTGACGGTGGTCGGAGTGTTCGACGGGACGAGGAGACGATCGTTCATCCAAGGCGACAACCTGGAAGATCTTCCCGCGGCGATGGAACGCGCGAAACTCCTCGTCACCTTCAACGGCTCTCGCTTCGACGTGCCGTTCCTCCGGAAGGCGTTCCCGCGGATGGCCCTGGACCAGATCCACCTCGACCTCGTGCATCCCCTGCGGCGACTCGGGTTCGTCGGCGGCCTCAAGGCGATCGAGTCGCAGGTGGGGATCCTGCGGAGCGAGGAGACGACGGGCCTCGGGGGCTTCGACGCGGTGCGGCTCTGGCACGCGTACGACGCGGGCGATGACGACGCCTTAGACCTACTCCTCGAATACAACATGGAGGATGTCGTCAACCTGGAGCCGCTCGCGGAGCTGGCGTACGAGGGCCTGCGATCGTTGTGCCTGGATGGCGGGTTCGTGACGGCCGATCGACTCCCGGATCGATCGAAGCCGCCCGCGAGGATTCCTCAGAAGAATCGGAGCTGAGGCGCGCGCGGCGTCCGAGCAGCGCCTTGAGAGTCCGTGCGCCCGGCAGGCGAAATTACGCCGTCGAGGAGGACTCGCGGAGCAAGACCACGAGCTCGTTCCGCAGGACCGCGTCGTCATCGGCGACCTGGATCTTCATCGACGTCCCCTCGGGGGAGCAGGACGGTGAACGTGGAGCCGACGCCCGGCTCGGAGGTCGCCTCGATCGTACCGCCGTGGCCCGCGACGATGTGTTTCGCAAGAGGTAGGCCGAGGCCGAGTCCCTCCCCGCGAGGCTTCGTCGTGTAGGTCGGATCGAACACCCGGCCCAAGACGTCCGGCGACATTCCGATCCCCGTGTCGGAGATCACGATCGCGTAAGTGCCCGGGCGTTCCTCGAGGCGCACTCGGACCGACCCGTGGGCCGTCGCGTCGATCGCGTTCTTCACGAGGTTCACGACGGCTTCTTGAAGCTG
>DASWGO010000304.1:0-3671 GCA_036393695.1 Thermoplasmata archaeon | reverse complement strand
GCCGTCGCCGGCTTCCTCGTCCTGGGTCTTCGCGACCTCGACGAGCATCTTGGCCGCGGGGTGTTCGATGTCAATCTCCTTGAGGATCGTGACGCCATCGTTCGTGATGACGACGTCCCCGAGGCTGTCCACGAGCATCTTGTCCATTCCGCGGGGGCCCAAGGTCGAGCGCACCGCATCCGCAACCGCCTTCGCGGCCGCGATGTTGTTGAACTGCGCTCCCTTGCCGCGCTCGCGGCGCGTTCCTTCTTTCAGGACCAGAATCGGCGTACCTGCTGGCATCATGTAAGTTCCTCCGAATATCGGATTCGGACATCCCGCCTATGTTGGGACTTCTATATAAGCGTAGCGTCGGAGGGGTACTGTCCGATCGCCGAGAGATGATTCATCGGGGGAGATGCTGCGGGCCATTCTCGCGGCCTTGGTCTGTCTCGTTCCGACTAAGGGCGTCGATGGCAAAGACCGTTCGGTCGGAGCGCAATCGATCCGACAACAGGTTGAGTGACTTTCTCGAACAGAGACGAATCGCTTATGGTTCTCCGAATCCGACTGTCTGGGTGCGATTCAAGGAGCCTGTTTGCAGAGCCGAGGAGTGCAGCGCCGCTCGTCATGACATCATCGACCAGAACAATCTCAGGCGAGGGCAAGAGGTCCTTCTGAACCGCGAGCGTCTGATAGTGATTGATGGCTGTCGGCCTTTTCGAGGAAATGCTTGTGGCCGCCTTGGGTATCGCCTCGGTTCGCACCAGCAGTCGGGCCGCTCTCCCTCCGAGCCCGAACCGGACCATCGAAGTTGCGAGTTGGTCCGGGACCCAGAGGGAGCCTTGCTTCCACAGAGTGCTCTTGGGTACGGGAACGAGCACTGCGCTGGGGCTAAGGAAAGACGTAACGGGTTCGAACGTAGCGGCGTTGTTCACGATCATGCTAGCGATCGTATTCCAGAATGGCGTTGGAGGTGAACCAATCACTCGTCCGTCCTTCAAGACGCGCATCAGGTCACGGGATTGCTGGCCTGTCTCTCCGCCCTCACGAGGAGTGTAGGCGAGGAGGGAGGCGAACTCAAGCCGAGTTAAACGCAGCGACGGCAAGATTGAGCCCCGCACTAGGCACGAAGTCGAGGATGTCGCTGGGCTCCTTGAACTCCACAGCGCCGTACTCGGCCATCTTCCGCGGCCATTCAAGGCCTACCTTGGCAAACTCCCGGGTGTGAATGAACAGCGGTCGCCCTAGGCGAAGAGCTTCCCATCCTTGATGCAGCGAGCCACCGCCCTCACCGCTCTCAACGATCACGGAAGCGTCCGCGATCAAGGCCATTGTCCTGTTCCGAACAACGAAATTCGTGCGTAAGATCCGAGGGCCTTCGTCGAATTGACTGACTGCGAGATGGTTTCTCATGATGAGCGATTGAAGCGCGGCGTTCTCGCGGGGATAGGTCTGAGAAAGGGGCGTTCCCAGGACAGCGATCGTCCTTCCGCCAGAGTCAATCGCCGCTTTGTGGGCTGCAGTGTCGATTCCTCGGGCGAGCCCGCTTACGATGATGACCCCGCGTTTTGCAAGCGCCTTGGAAAGCCTCGAGGCGAGCTTCAGCCCTTCGGGGGAGGGTGTTCTGGTTCCAATGATCGCCACCCGTGGATGAGGTAATGGGAACTCGATCTTGCCGGCCACGAAGAGTCTCTCTGGGGCATACTTTTGTTCGATCTCGCTCAGGGCGCCAAGGAGTTCCTGGCAGGAGACCCAAGTCATACGGGACTCGCCTTCAGATGACTCAGCGCTCCATAAAAAAGGGCCCATTCTGGCATCCTGTCTGATATCTATTGGGTACTTCAAATAGTTGGAAGGGGGGGTGAAACGGCCATCGCAGGCTACCGCGCCGCCCACGTCGCAGAGTCCTTCGGGGTGCTTCGCGATGGAAGCGTGACGCTGGATGGGATGGATCCGGGCAACCGAAAGCCCAGCTCGCGATCCTGCCCGGGACTCGCCAGTATGACATCTTATGTCCCCAGCGGTCGCGACGGCTGTCCCGAAATTCCTCGACGCGCCGAAGCCGACGGCAAAGAATCAGGCGGTCTCCAGGTCAGCAGACCATAATTCTATATCGCGAAAGGCGGTAGGTCGGCCCCGTGAAGGAGCTTCTCCTCGAGCTCGCGGAGGCCGTCCAGCACGCTGTCGCGGAGCTCGTCGAGGACCCCGCCGAGGTCGTCGGCCGCGGAGCCGACGGCGCGCCCAGCACGCGGATCGATCGGGTGGCGGAGGCCGCGGTCCTTCGGGTCCTCGATTACGAAGAGGCCCGCCTGAACGTCCTGAGCGAAGAGGCCGGCTTCATCAACCGCGGCGGAGACGCGACCCTGGTCCTCGACCCGATCGATGGCACCCACAACGCGCTCCGAGGGGTGCCGGCGTATTCGGTCTCCATGGCGATTGGCCGGTCGCGCCTCGCGGACATCGAGGAGGGACTCGTGCGAGACCTGGTCTCGGGCGCGACGTACTATGCGGCGAAGGGCCATGGCGCGAAACTGAACGGCCGACCGATCAGGGTTCACACGTACGATTCGAAGGACCTGCTCTTCACCGTGTACCTCGGAAGCAACGCGCATCCGGACTCTGCGCGGGTCGCCCGCATCGCGAGGCGCGTTCGGAGCCTCGGCGCGGCGTCGTTGGACCTGTGCCTCGTGGCCCGGGGCGCTGCGGATGTTTATTACATGCACAGCGCGGTCGTCGACACGAAGCTCCGCGCGGTCGACATCGCTGCGGGCACCTTGATCGTGCGGGAGGCGGGCGGGCTCGTGCTTGACTTGGACGGCCGAGACCTCGACCTTCCCCTCGAGTCGAAGGCCCGGACAGACCTAGTCGCGGTCGGGGACCGGCGGGCGTGGGAGGCGATCCAATGAAGATCGGCATCACCGCGAATCCGCACATCCCGAGCGCGCTAGACTCCGCAAAACACGTTGTGGCGCGCCTCGAGCCGGCCCAGGAGGTCGTCCTAGAGTCGGATCTGGCACGGGTCTTCGGCCGCAACGGCATGCCGCTCGCCCACATGAAAGCGGACGTGGTCCTCGCGATCGGCGGGGATGGCACGATCCTCCGCGCCCTCCAGCTCTCCGATTCGAAGGTCCTCGGGATCAACTCGGGGTCGCTCGGGTTCCTCGCCGAAGTCTACGCGGAGGAGGTCGACGAATCCCTCGACCGAATCGTGCGCGGGGACTACAAGGTCGAGGAGCGGATGCGGCTCAAGGTCGCGGTGGACGGCGAGCGCATGTTCGACTGCACGAACGAGGCGGTCGTCCACACCGCCCAGGTGGCGAAGATCCGCCATTTCGAGATCCGCCTCGGAGACGAGATGGTCGAGCGGGTCCGCGCGGACGGCGTGATTGTCGCGACCCCGACCGGTAGCACATCGTATTCCATGTCCGCGGGCGGGCCGATCGTGGATCCGCATCTCGACGCCATCATTGTGACGGCGATCGCACCGTTCAAGCCCGCCTCGCGTCCGCACGTCTTCCCGGCGTCCGGCCAAGTCCACGTCCGGCTGGGGAAGCCGAAAGAATGCCTGCTCGTGATGGACGGACAGCACGAATCAACCCTGAAAGGGACGGAGGACGTCGTCTTGACCGCGTCGGAACGTCGGGCCAAGTTCATCCGGTTCCGAGATGATTTCTACCGGCGGATCGAGG
>DASWGO010000303.1:0-2035 GCA_036393695.1 Thermoplasmata archaeon | reverse complement strand
CTCGAAGCAGACCCACACATACGTCCCGATGGGCGACAAGACGAAGGTCATCGTCGTCGGAGACTTCCACCGCCAGGGCGCCAGCGACGAGGAGATCCGAAAAGGCACCCTCGGATACTTCGAGAAGGTCTTCGGCGAAGACAACGCGGCCCTACAAGACTTCTAGGACGCGCCGCGTCCCTTCCCGCCGCCCGTGGCCCGCTCGAGGAGGGCGACCACCTCCGAGTGGTCTCCGTCCACGCCGAAATCCATGGGCGATTTTCCCCCTTCGTACTTTAGAGCGAATTCCGCTTGGTGAGCTTCTTCTCGAGAGTCGCGATCGAGCTTCCACAGATCGAAGTCGCTCTCGCCGCTCTCTTCAGGTGTTTGTCTCATCCAACGAACAATGGGTCCGCTCGTGCATGAACCTGACCGACAAGGTCTCGGGAGGAATCCGTGGCCTATAGAGGCGCGCTATCGCCGTATCACTTCGGGATTCGCTTGGCTCGGTCCGCGGCCCGCTCCCGCGGGAGCCAATCGCCCGTGACCATATAGACGACGCGCATGCCGATATTGACCGCATGGTCCGCGATGCGCTCGAGGTATCGGTTCACGAGGATGTACCTCGCGCCCGTTTCGATCTTCAAGCTTCCTTCGGTCATCCGGCGCACGAGCTCGTCGAAGTTTTCGTCGTGCATCCGATCCACGGTATCGTCGACCTGCATGATGTTCCGGACGGATTCCGCGTCATGCTTGACGAAGGCGTCGATGGCCGTGTCGACCATCTGGATCGTCCGGTCGGCCATCTCGCGGATCCGCGTGAGTTCCGGTTCCGCGCCGCGGGCGGAAGGACCGAATTGCAAGGTGAGCTCCCCCAGGTCCTTGGCGTACCGCCCGATTCGGTCCAGGTCTGTCGTGATCTTCAGGGATGTCGTGATCGTTCGGAGATCCCGAGCGACGGGTGCATGGAGCGCAATGAGGTCGACGCACGTGTGCTCGATCTCGAGCTGGAGGCCGTAGACTTCCTGGTCGATCGTGAAGACCTCCCGCGCGACCTCTCCGTCGAGCCGAGTCAGGGCGTCGATCGCCTTCCGGATCGCCAGCTCGCTGAGCTCGGCGAGGGTCACCATGTTCTCGTTCAGTTTTAGGAGCCCCTTCTGCAGGGCCTTCCGTTCTGCGGCTTGCGGCACTACCCAAACCTCCCCGTGATGTAGCTTTCTGTCAACGTCTCTTTCGGCCTTTCGAAGAGCTCGCGGGTCGGGCCCACCTCGATGAGATGGCCCAGATACATGAAGGCCGTCGTCTCCGCCACGCGTGCGGCTTGTTGCATGTTGTGCGTGACGATCACGACCGTATAGTCCTTCTTCAGGTCAAAGATGAGGTCCTCGATCTTCGCCGTCGCGATCGGATCGAGGGCCGCACACGGCTCGTCCATGAGGACGACCTCCGGACGTACGGCGAGGGCCCTCGCGATGCAGAGCCGCTGTTGTTGGCCTCCGGACAGGCTGGCGCCGCTTTTCTCCAACGAGTCCTTCACCTCGTCCCAGAGGGCGGCCTGTTTCAAGCTCTCAAGGACGGCCGTGTCGAGCCGGTCTCGGTTGCGTTCTCCGTTCAACCGCAGGCCCGCGGCGACGTTTTCGTAGATGGACATCGTCGGGAACGGATTGGCCTTCTGGAACACCATTCCAATCCGGCGGCGAACCGTCACCGCCGGTAAGGCGTAGATGTCCTCCCCGCTGAGGAGGACCTTCCCCTCGACCCTCGCCTTGGGAATCGTCTCGTGCATCCGGTTCAGGCAGCGGATCAAGGTCGACTTGCCACAGCCGGACGGTCCGATGATCGCGGAGACGGCATGCTCCTCGAAGTCCAGCGTGATGTCCTCGATCGCTTTCTTCGGACCGTACCACGCCGACAGTTTCTCCGTACGGATCTTCGCGGCCATCGCCTCTTCACCTCGAGATGGAACGAAGCCGGATGACGACCCGAGAGACGATGGCAATCCCGAGCATCATGAGCACGAGGATCAGGGAGGCCCCCCAGGCGGCCTGGTTCAGGG
>DASWGO010000302.1:0-13415 GCA_036393695.1 Thermoplasmata archaeon | reverse complement strand
CCGCGGAGGATCTTGACGCGACCCTCAATCGTGAAGCCAGCCGCGGCCGTAGCATTCCAGAAGTTGACCCATAGACATGTCCCATGTGACTCGACCGTGCTGCCGTGAAGGATCCCGCCCGTCGCCGAGATTGTGCCGCTGCATCCTTCGGCCCCCGTGAAATTCGTGTTGAAGAGCGGCGGAGGCAGTGCGTCTGCGGTGTAGACTGTGCTCCAAGCCGGATCGATCTGCGGAAACACTGGCGTCGTCTGGAGCGAACCAGTCTCGGGCTTAACGAAAACCGGCTCGGCAGCCCCTGTCAGCGGAGCGATAAATGCAAGGAGTGCGAAAACCGCAACCATGCAGGCAGTCGCGCTGGCTTTCATCTCCCCGCCAAACCGTCAAGCTCCTTAGCAGGCGGAATGCCCTCTGTTCGGAGCCGTTCCAGCCAGCGGTTATGCCCGGTTTCAGCATCCTGACGCTTCGCTGACTTTGGATAGGCCTGGACAAGCCACGAGCGGATCCCGCTCGGCCCTGTAAGGACAGTCTCCCATTCCTTTGTGCCGGGGTTCCGGCCGGTCCTGATCACCCACCCGTCCACCTGGCTGCTGATTGCTCGCTGCCTTGCCGGTCGCTGCGTAGCTGGCGATACCTCCGCCTCTGTGCGCGCTGCTCCCCCGCCTCTATTGGCATTTCCCTTCGTCTCGCGACTCGAGTCGATAGCATAGCGCACCCCGGCACGACTCAGGTTGACAGCACCGGCTATCATGCTGATGACGCCGTAGAGGACCGGCCCCCACGCAACGATGATCACGAAGCTTCTGCTGCTCAAAGACCACCAGGTGAGGCCGATTCCAATCACAAAAGCCAGAAAGCCGTATCCGAGCTGCGCTATCCCTTTGTCCCTCCGCTGTTTCCAGTCCATTATTTCCCCGCCTGACCCTGGAAGAAGGAATTGGTGGCAAACCGCTAGTATGCCGCTCAAACGGACGGCTCAGTCTAGCGTAAGAATTATCCCCTGAGGACCCGTTTCTCATTTGCGTGGGGGAGAAATGGATACCCTAACGAGGGATATCCTTCGCAGCTTCCAATGGCCTAGGGATGACGTTCTCACCTGCCGGAGGCCCACCTACTGGACAATCAGCCGCGACCTCAAGGTCTCGCCGACCGCTGTCAAGGACAGGCTGGACGAACTAACTAGCTCGGGTGCGTTGAGAGAAGTCAGAGCGATCCCGGATCTTTCCTTCGGGGAAATGACCAAGACCTATGTCGTGGCCCAGGTCAGCGAGAAATCGAGTGAGAGACTGAAGCAGAAAGGGCCGCTCTTCGACTTCCTGGAGGCAACGCATCACGCCAGGACCTACTATCCGCGGTCGGGCGATGACTTCGCATCAATCGTTGTGCTCCATAGGGACAAGGCCGAGCTCGAGAACCGGCTTGCTCTCGTAAGGGAGGTGGTCGGCGAGTTCCCTGTCCTGTTCCAGGCAAGTGCAAAGCGGAGGCCGGTCCACGGAGAGCTGCCGCTCCTTTCGAGGAAGATCTTGTCTGTGTTGGTCAAGTCACCTTTCATCAGGGTGAGCGACCTTTCTGAAAGAGTCGGAGTGTCGCGGAAGACCGCTGCCAAGTATCTCGATCTGCTGGTCGAACAGAGGGCCTTCTACCTCGAGCCTGCGTTCGAGTCGGCGAAGATGACGGGCGCGCTTCCTTTCGCAGTCGTTGGGCCAATCGAGGAAGCCAGCCGCCGCCAGATAGAGGACGACTTCCGGAGAGAGCTCAGAGAGAATTACCTCGTGTTTGAGACTCACTACGAGGGGCTGTTGGTGGCTGCGTGCTGGGCCGACGGTTTCTCGGAAGTCAAAGCCTTTTACAACAGGGCGCTCCGGATAAGGGGGATCGGCAACCCGATGATCCTCGTGCCGTTCGAGACGGTTCCTAATCCTTCGGTGAGGTACGATTAGATCGAGTTCTGCGCAGGTCAGGCCGGCTGAAAGATTTGAAGGGGCGGAAGTCTCGCTCGTCACGCTTCATCCCAGCGAGGAGCTCCGGATTGTCCTGAGGGACCGGAGGGAGAAATACCGACTCCTCAACGAGCCGCGTTTTCTCGAGCTACTGGCGCGCCTCAAAGCCCGTCAGATACCCTCGTGACCAATGAATTTGAACTTAGTTGGGGCTAAAAACCTGCGTCCCCATGCCTTCTCTTTAGAACCCGGAGAGACCGGATCCGATTTCGATGTCCGAGCGGCTGTGGATTTCGCTGATTTCGTAAGCTGTCCCATCACGCCCGCCCGGGAAGGGGCAGGCATTCTCCCTTTTGCCCGAGCGACGTCTGAGCGCGTGTTTCCTGAGGCGCTCGGGGAGGGCTTAACTACCGTCAGGGGCCTACTCATCTTGCGGTGGAGGGTCAGACTTGCACAGGGAAAATTCAATCCCGCGTGCGCGTCATCCGGGGGCTCCGCCACAGAGATTCGGATGGAGGACAGACGCAGCGATTGTTACGTCGATTGTTTTGGCGACGCTAACGATCGTTCTGGTTGTTGACGTCGCATCCCTTCCCTGGTGGGTCTCCGGAACGTTCGGGTATCCTCTCGGGAACCCCTTCTGTCATGAACAGGTTTGTGGGGACTACACAGATAGCGCACCCCTTCGCAATGTTTTCCCGCCCACCTTTAATCTGGTGCTAATCGCCCTCGCGCTCTCCGTCTTTGAACTCGTTTTTCTCATCTCCTCGATGCTCGGGACGGGGCGCAGGCTTTGGATCATCGTCACCGGCGCCGTGGGGTCCATCGCCTTGCTGGTCGCACCCATCTACTTCTACTTCGCGATGCCCAGAGGTTTCCCTGGGGGTCCGGGCCCCGGGTGGTTCAGGGCCTTCGCGGTCGTGGCTTTCTTCGTCGCGGCGACGCTTGTCGCGTTCTTCGCTGGACGGCACTTGAAGCCAATCGGAAGCGTGCCGGTGTCCCCGTCTTGAGCCGGGCCCCATGCTCTTGCGATACCCCCCGAATTGGAGCGTCGGCTCGGGCTCCCGAGCCGATCCGTCGCGAGGGTTTAAGGAGGCGGACTTTCTCCCGCCGCGGGGGATTCTGATGCCGATCGACCGGAGGCGATTACTTCGGGTCGTGGCGATCCTCGGGGCGCTCTTCGCCTACGCGACGATTGTCGTCGGCGGCACCGTCCGTGGCATGGACGCGGGGCTTGCGTGCCCGGATTGGCCTCTATGCAACGGGTCGGTGGTGCCGAACCTGGCGGATGCAAGAATCCTTGTGGAGTACATCCACCGCCTCGTCGCGGCGTTGACAGGGCTCTTCATGTTGTCCACCCTCGTCGCCGCCGTGCTCTGGTTTCGCGCGGAGATGCGAATCGTAATGCTGTCCGTCATGAGTTTCGCGATCCTCGTCACGCAGGTGGCCGTCGGCGCGCTCACGATCACTTCGGAGAACGACTGGGTCGTGGTCACGATCCATCTCGCCCTTGGGACCGCGACGCTTGCGTCCGCGCTCATCGTTTCGCTCGTCTCTCTCTGGCCCGCGAAGGCCTTGTCCAAGTCCGCCGCGGCGTGAGCCTCACTCGACGAAGAAGTGGACGACGCCGATGGCGATGAACCCACGGCCGTCCACCAGGGCCAGCGGGGGCCGCGATCCACCGCAGCAAATCGGAAGGAAACCGCGGACGAGTAGAATCAAACCAAGGGTCGCCTCGATCGCGGCCAAGACCGTCGGGATCGCAACTTGGACGAGGGCGCGAAGCGAACCGCCGTAGGCGGTGAAGACCACGCCCGGAATGTAGGCGGCGGGAACGGATGCGAAGCCCACGAGAAGGACGACCAGCGTGAGTCTCGCCTTCCAACCGCCCCAGATCGCCGGGACGAGGACCAGGCAACCTCCACGAATCGATGTGCCATGGTCGCGCCGATCGTGAGCCCGTCAATCGGAACGGTGGGCACGACGCCCCCGACGAAGTCTCGGCCAAGGACCAAACCGTCTCCGACGCTGTGCAGGCCAAGGAACGCGACGGCGCTCCAAACGATGCGATTCGGTTCGGTCCGTACAAAAGGGCCCTCGAGCAACAACCATCCGAAGCCCGCGCCGACCAGGAGGCCAACGAAGGCGACCTCGACCGCCAGCGGAGCGTCGCCGAAGAGCGGATTGTTGACGAGCACGGCGGCCATTGCGTGGCCCACGGCCAAGAACGCGAGGACTCCGCCGAGGAAGCCCCACACTTCCTCTCGGCGTCCAAGCACGAACCTGCTGAGGGAGAACGAGAGGATCGCGGAGAGAGGCTACACGCCGAGTCCCATTGCGAGGACGGCCAGATCGGTCATCGCGGGTCCCTCATCTCGCCCGCTTCGCCGCCCGCACAGCGCGGACGTGATAAACTGCCGCGAAGACAAGGACAATGCCGAGCGCCCCAACCATGATGCCTGTGATCAACGGAATCCCGACGCGCGGGGGAGGCGGCGGTGCCCCTCCGAGGACTAGGATGCTGCCCGTCATCGACGTCGGATGGTATGCGCACTTGTAGACCCAGAAGCCGCTCCCGTCCGTGGTGAAGTTCCAGACGAGCGCCTGGGCCGAATTGAAATCCCCCGAGTGCGGCTCCGCACCGTTGGTCAGGTTGTTGCCGTCGAAGTCGACGAACCATGTGTGGTTGACGGAAATCTGGTCGGTCGAGATGAGCGTGAACGTCACATTCGTCCCCGAAACGAACACCAAAGGCGGACCCGGATTGGACTGGTTGGCGGCCGCGAAGCCCCAACCTCCGGCTGCGCTCCCGTACAACGTGAGGTTCACGGGCCGAGGGTCGGCGAGCACGACGATCGCCCCGGTCATCGAGGTTTGATGGTACGCGCACTTGTATACCCACGAACCGGGCCGGTCGGCGCTGAAGTTCCAGATGAGCGGTTGGGCAGAGGTGAAATCGGTCGAGCTCGGCTCCCCTTCGTTCGTGAGGTTGTTGCCGTCGTAGTCAACGAACCACGTGTGCTTGATCGCGACGGGGTCCGTCGAGATGAGCGTCAAGTTGACGATGTCGCCCCGGAACACCCTGATCGTGGGTCCAGGGTTCGTTTGGGGCGAACTGGCGAACCCCCACCCGCCTCCCGCGCTCCCGTAGAACGTGTAGTTCACCGGCCAGATGCCGGTTCGCGGGGGCAGGTTGTCCGTTCCGACTCCGGGCGCTGCGACCTGCCGCACGTCGATGGCGGAGGACCAGAGCGCAGTGGAGGCGAACACGGTCGCGAGTCCGATTGCGACGGTCTCCGCGCGCAGCCAAGCCATGACGACCTCCGAAATCTCCTTGCACCCTCAGCGGACCACATGCAAAGTCGCAGTCATCGTGTAGTGCTGCAAGCCGCAGAACTCCGCACACCGGATTGGGTAGTCGCCGGGCTGGAGCGATTGGAACCAGTACGTGTTGGTGTGGCCAGGGATGACGTCGATTTTGAACAGGAAATCGGGGAGATAGAACGAGTGGGCGACGTCAAACGACCGGAGGATGAGCTTGACCGTCAGTCCAGCCTTCACGGTGAACGCGCCCGTCGTGTTGAGCGAAGTGAAATTGCCGGTGCTGTTGAGCCACGTCCCGTCCTTGATGTACGTGATGTTGAAGTTCCAGTACCACTGGTGCGCATTGATCTCGATGATCACATCCGGATTCTGCGGGATCGTGTCGGTCGTGATGAGCGTCTGGAACGCCGCGACTCCGACGACGACCAGGATGATCGCCGGGATGATGGTCCATAGTGTCTCGAGGCGGCGGTTGTTCGTCTGCGGGTTCGTCGGTCCCTCCGTGTGGCCCTTGCGCACCCGGAACTTCAGGACCGCGTAGGCCACGAGGCCCATGACCAAGATGCCGATCCCGATTGCCGGCACCAGGACGAGATAGAATAGTTGGTCCGTCGCCTGCTGACCGGTCGAGATACCCTCGGCCCGTACGTTTGCCCCGAGGAACCCGACGGACAGGACGAGCGCCGAGGCCACCAGGCCGATCCGTCGGAGGCCCGACATCGCCTGGCGAAACTCGCTTTCCTCTAAAGGTTTTGTGGTGGGACGATACGAGTTCTGTAGCGGACACCGCTCGAACGCACGCGGTGGAAAGCCTTATGCCGGATTCCGGGGTACGGGACGCGGCGGCCCGTCGGGAGAGGCCACCATCGCGGAGTCTCAGGGGATGGCGGGCGAAGTCGTCACCGCATACCGTCATCGGAACGCACCGATCGGCGTGTTCCGCTGGCTCACCACGACGAACCACCACGAGATCGGAATCCTGTATCTCGCGAACTCGTTCCTGTTTTTCATCATCGGCGGCGTCCTCGCCCTGTTGATGCGGACGGAGCTCGCCTACCCGGGACCGACGATCGTCGACGCGAACACGTATTCCGAATTGTTCACAATGCACGGGACCACGATGATTTTCCTCGTCTCGATCCCGATCCTCGCGGGCTTCGGGAACCTGATGGTCCCGCCGCTCATCGGCGCCAAGGACATGGCGTTCCCGCGGATCAATGCGCTGAGTTTCTGGATTATCCCCGTGGCCGGCGTCATCATGTGGCTCGGCGCCGCGAACATCGGGTGGACCGGCTACACGCCGTTGAGCGTGTACGATCGGAGTCCGGGCGTCGACATGTGGATCGTCGGGTTGCAGCTCCTCGGGATTTCGTCGACCGCGGGCGCGATTAACTTCCTCGTGACGATCTTGCGGCACCGCGCTCCCGGGATCACGTTCAAGAATCTGTCCCTGTTCGTCTGGTCGATCCTCGTCACGCAAGGGCTCGTCCTCCTGGCGACGCCGGTCCTCGCGGGCGGTTTGTTCATCCTCCTCCTGGACCGCCACGGCATCACCGCGTTCCTCTCGCCCGCCGTCGGCGGCGACCCGATCATGTGGCAGCACCTGTTCTGGTTCTACTCCCATCCGGCGGTGTACATCATGATCCTTCCGGCGATGGGGATCATCTCGGAGGTCATCCCGCGGATGAGCCACAAGCCGATCTTCGGGTACAAGGCGATCGCCCTGTCGACGGTCGCGATCGGATTCCTGTCCTTCGGCGTGTGGGTCCATCACATGTTCACGACCGGCATCTCGATCTCGGCGCGCCTCCCGTTCATGGTCATCACCCTGGCGATTGCGGTGCCGAGTGGCATCAAGATCTTCAACTGGATCGCGACGATGTGGGGCGGGGCGATCGAGCTCAAGGCACCGATGCTCTTCGCAATCGGCTTTGTGACGATGTTCGTGATCGGCGGGATCAACGGCGTGTTCCAGGCGCCGATCCCGCTCGACTATCCGCTCCAGGACACGTACTGGGTCGTCGCGCACCTGCACTACGTCCTATTCGGCGGCACGATCCTCGGCGTCTTCGCCGGCTTCTACTTCTGGTTCCCGCGCATGTCGCGGCGGATGTACTCCGAACGCCTCGCCCGCTGGCATTTCGCCTTCACGCTGATCGGCATGAACCTCGTCTTCTTCACGATGCACTTCCTCGGCCTCGAGGGCATGCCGCGACGCGTGTACGATTACCCGCCCTCCATGTGGACGTTGAATTGGCTCGAGACGGTCGGGGCGTTCATCCTGGGAATCGGTCAGCTCATCTTCGTCGCGAACGTCGTATGGACGTTCGTCCGGGGACCGGTCTCCGACCCAGATCCCTGGGGAGAAATCCCCGGACAGCAGCACGAGATGCGCGTACCCGGGGTGCCGACGTACGCGATGCCGATCCTGGGCGTGCCGAACGGTGGGAGTCGCGAGGGGACTACCGAGGCATCGGGACCGCCTCGAGGTCCCTGAGGATGTCGCGGGCGAGGCGCGTCGCCGTCTCGTAGTCGCCGCCCTCGAAGGCGGCCCGGGCCTGCTTCAGCGTCTTCCGGATCTCACTCACGTTCCGTCCGAGGTCGCGCGCCCTCTTCGCGGTCTCCAAGGCCTTCGTCATGTGCTCGAGCGCATCGGCCCGAGAGACTCGCGGCTTCGCCTCACTCGGCTCCTCTTCGAAAATTTCGTCCCGCAACGGCTCCATTGGATGGGCCGGGGCCGGAGGGGGGGCTTGGGCCTGAGGCGGTCGCGGAGGCCTCATCTCGGCGGTCGGGGGTGGAGGCGGGGCTTTCGTCTCCGGTTCCTCGGGGATCTCGATCCCGCTCGCCTCGAGCGCCGCGGTGATGTACTTCTCCGCCTCGAGAAGGCTCTTCTCCTTCACCGCGAGCTTCTCTCGTTCCGACGCGAGGTGGTACAGTTCATCCTTGAGCGTGGTCTGCAATTCGACGAACGAGTCGTGTTGCGCCGCGGACTCCTTCTGGCGGGCGTACATCTCTTCGCTGATTTTCAGCATCTCCCGATCGCGGGCTTCGAGCGCGTTAAGCCGCTCGTTCTGGAGCTTGATGAGTTCCTCCTCGCGCTTCGCCAGCTTCCGGTCGCGCTCGGCCATACCGCGCTCCATCCCGGAGAGCCGATCGATCGTCTCCGCGAGCGCGCGCTCCCGCTGCGCGGACAACTCCTCACGCTCGACGAGCGCCTGGATCTTTCCCTCGGACTCTTTCAGGTGATCCGTAAGCTCGTGCTCGAGGCGCTTCACCTGATCCTCGCGGTCCTTGATCGACTTCTCCCGGTCGTTCAGCGTGCGGGCCCAGTCTTGGACGCGCCGCTCCTCGGCGGAAGATTTGTCCCGTTCCATCCGCATGCCGGCGATGTCCTTGTCCATCGACGACCGAGCCGCGATGACCTGGTCCCTCTCCTGGGCGAAATCGTCCCGCTCCGCCTTCAGCCGGGCGGCCTGATTCTCCAGCGCCGCGGTCCGGGCGTCGAGCTCCGCTCGGAGCGTGTCGAGCTCCTTTCCGCGGGCATCCAAGGCGTTCTTCGTTTCCCTCAGTTTCGAGGCCTGAGCCTTCACCGCGTCGAGGAGGACGGGGGAGGGCTTGTCACTGGCCATGTTCGGTCACCGCCTGTTTCCAGGCAAAACGAACTGGTGCATCCGACTCTATATAAGCCGTCGTCCGCGGAAATCAACCATGAGAACAAAAGTCATACGCGCGAGGAAAAATCGAACCGGGTGGCCGAAGTCCTCGGACGAGTCATCTCGTACTTGCTGCGCGCCGGGCCGGCCTCGCGGACCCTCACGCGGCCTCGCCGCGACCCTCCATCGCTTTGTCAACAAATGTCAGACAAACGAAAGACACTTATAGCATTGTTGTCGTACAGCCGTCAGCACGCCTCCATAAGGTGGCGCGACGAAGGGATGGAACATGCCAGCACTCAAGCAGATCTCGTTCGAGTACGCGCGGCAGATCGCCGCGGTGAAGGGCCTCCAGCCGAGCAAGGTTCGGGGCACGAACACGCTGCGGTTCACGAAGGGCGGCAGCGAGAAGCTCCAGGTCATCACCTGGGATGAGTTCGAACGGACCGCCAGCGGCCGCGACCTCGCCATATACGAGAGCGGCGGCTGGATGAAACTGATGCGAAGGCACTAGGCCCCCGTCCGTTTCAGGGACGACCATGGTGGACTGGGCGTTCGGCGCCACCGCCATGGCCTCCATCTTCGCGATCGTCGACCCCCTCGGGGTCGTCCCGTTCTTCTCGGTCCTCACGGAAGACCTGACCCCCGCGCAGAAACAGAACATCATCTCGAAGGCGTGCCTCACGACGACGGTCACCCTCGGCGTCTTCGCGGTCTTCGGCCAGTGGATCTTCGCCGCGTTCGGGTTCACGATTCCCGCCTTCAAGATCGCGGGCGGGATCGTCCTCTTTGGCGTCGCGTTCGAGATGCTCCGAGGCGAGCGCTCCCGCACGCGGCTGACAGCACAGGAGCGGGAGGAGACGCTCGAGCGGGATGAGGTCGCCGTCGTGCCCCTCGGCATCCCGCTCCTCGCGGGCCCCGGGGCGATCACGACCGTCATGATCTACATGGCCCATCCGGTCGACGATCCGGCGGACAAGCTGTTCGTCTTCGCCGGAATCCTCGTCGCTGTCCTCGTCACGTTCATCCTGTTTCACAATGCGGACCGAATCTTCCGGCGACTCGGACGCGCCGGCACTCGCGCTGTCGGTCGGGTGATGGGCCTCC
Organism: Thermoplasmata archaeon; assembly: GCA_036393695.1. Taxonomy (GTDB): domain Archaea; phylum Thermoplasmatota; class Thermoplasmata; order RBG-16-68-12; family RBG-16-68-12; genus RBG-16-68-12. The sequence continues at coordinate 3,394 of DASWGO010000302.1, read as the reverse complement.
TGCTCGCCGCGATCGCGGTGCAGTTCATCTTGGATGGGATCCTGGACGTCGCCCGGTTGCACGGAATCCCGTTGACGTGAGCCAAGCACCATGGCCTTTTATCCGGGGCCTCGCATCCCGACGCGATGAGCGTGGAGGAACGGGTCCTCGCTCGAATCCGACCGACCCCGGACGAGGAGGCCCGGATCGAGAAAGTCGTTCGGGAAATCTTGGATCGCCTCCGTTCCACGCTCCAGTCGAAGGGCTGGGAGGCGAAGCCGTTCCTCGCGGGCTCCGTCGCAAAAGGCACGCATCTCACCGGCACGGAGATCGACGTGTTCGTCGCGTTCCCGCCGGATCTCCCGCGTGCGGACCTCGAGGAACGCGGCCTGGCCCTCGGGAAGATCCTGGAGAAAGGCACGCATCGCTACGCCGAACATCCGTACACCCGCGGCTGGTACGGCGGCTTCGAGGTCGAGATCGTCCCCTGTTACCGCATCACGGACGCGACCCAGCGGATGAGCGCCGTCGACCGCACGCCGCTCCACGTGGACTACGTCCTCGGACGCGTGAAGGAGGGCCAGACGGACGAGATCCGCCTGCTGAAGGCGTGGGCCGAGGGCATCGGCGTCTACGGCGCGGAGGCGAAGATCCTGGGATTCAGCGGCTACCTGTGCGAACTGCTGGTCCTGAAGTACGGCACGTTTCGCGGCGTCCTCGAGGCGAGCCTCTCCTGGCGTCCGGGGATCGTCCTCGAGCTGGATCGGGCGCCCGCGCGGACGTTCCCGGAGCCGCTCACGGTCGTCGACCCGGTCGACCCGAACCGCAATGTTGCCAGCGCGGTGAGCGTCGAACAGCTCGCGACGTTCGTCCACGCGGCCCGCGAATATCTGGAGAGCCCGAGCGAGCGATTTTTCTTCCCGCGGCCGCTGAAGCCGCTGTCGGTCGCCAAGTTGCGCGCCGCGGTGAAGCGGCGGGGCGGCGGCCTCCTGGCGATCTCGATTCCCGCGCCCGCCGTCACGGACGACGTGCTGTACCCGCAGCTTCGGAAAGCGCACCGAGCTTTTCTCGACCTCTTCCATCGACACGAGTTCCACGTGTTCGACTCTCGCTTCGATCTCGCCGGCAAGGAAGCGATTTTCCTCTTCGAGTTCGCGGTCGATTCCCTACCGCGCGTCTCGCGTCATGTAGGCCCGCCGGTCTGGGTGAAGAACGCGAAAGAATTCCTCGACAAGTGGCGAGGGAGTCCGAAGACGATCGCCGGTCCGTTCGTGCAGGGGGAGCGGTGGGCCGTCGACGTGGCCCGGGATGTCACCGCAGCATCGACCGTCGCGAAGGCGAAGTGGCGGGAGCTGAGCATCGGCAAGGACCTCGAGAAGGCGGCCCGCCGCTCGTTACAAGTCCGTCCGAGCGCGAGCGCGCTCCGAGCCGGATACGCCGAGGCGTGGACGCGCCTCTTCGACAAACGGTTTCCGTGGGAACGCTAGGGTGTCAGCAAGACAGAGAAGGCGACCCCCGAGGGAGGGTTGCTCCCGTCGGTCGCGACGATCGTGATGTCGTACCCCGTGGCGTATGGCAGTGTGGCGTTGTAGGTTCCGCCGGCATACTTCTCGCCGGGGTGGTGGCCCACACAGCGATTGTCCTGCCCGGCGACGAGGGTGGGTATCACCACGAACGAGTTGCTGCCCTGGGGCGCAGCGTGCACTTCGACGCTTCGAAGGCCGACATTGTCGGTCGCGCGAAACAGGATGTACAGGGAGTCGTTGACCGGACCCATGCTGACCGATCCGGCGGGCGGCAGGCAGGCCAAGTCTCCGGTATAACCGGCGTGATAGGGCGACACGGAGATCGACTGGATCGTCGGGGGGACATGGTCACTGAACGGCGGGTTCAGGAGGATGATCCAGAACGCGAGCCAGCTGAAGAAGTACGTGATTCCGTGGCCGATCCAATCGCGTCGTTTGAAGGACTCCGTCTTGAATCCGAGGAGGGGGAAGATGAAATACATCCCGAATCCCACGGCGATTCCACCGAAGAACGCGAGGACGGGTAGGACCGAGTAGAGCGCGAACCCAACGAGGGCCCCAACGACGGCCCAGGCGATGGTCGCGACGGCGGCCCGCGCCCCTTCAATCTCCCGCCGCATGAAGCCGACCTCGTCGAAGTCGGGCGCAACCCACGCGGGGGTGTCGTCCTTGCGCTTCCGGCGGGCCATTGGGCGGTCGGAAGCAGGGGGCGCTTCAAAAACCTTCGCTCACCACAACGACCGACCGCGGATTGCGCAGCGCGAAACGCACATTCGGGAATCAGGTCTGGCCCTTCGCCATCGTCTCGAGGACGTGAAGGGCCCAGCCATGGTGAGCGACCTCGTCACGGACCGGCAATTTGCGCCGATCGAACCACCGCGCCTCCGCAAGCGCCTTCGACGCTTTGAGTCGAGGCATGCGGTCGAGATCGAGCTTGTTGTGGAACGACATGTGCCATGCGCCGCTGTTCCCCTTGAACGATTCGACGTGATCGAGCCGCGGTTTCAGACCGGTCAGGCCGAGCTGCTCCTTCAAAATCCGCGTCCCGGCGCGCTCGGGATGCTCGAGATAGGCCAGCTCATCATCGGGCAAGAACCAACCGCGCTCGTTGTCATACTTCGCCATGTCGCGGTACCGGACGAGCAGCACCTGGCCCTCGGCGAAAAGCGCGACGTCGGCGACCAGCGTGTGGATCCGGCACTCGGTTTCCAATGAGAGGTGCTCCCCGCAGGCTCGAGTCATCCGGACGGCAGTCTGGCCGGAAGTAATTTGCTCCGGTCGAAGGGCGCGCTCTGCGCGGGCGGTCCTACCGCTCCGAAGCCGGCGCGAGCGCGTATCGGGCTTGGAGAGCTTGCATCTCGATCGAGAATTGACGGATCGTCACGAGCATCGCGGCGACTAAGAGGCCTCCGACGAACCCGGCGAGACCGCCGGTCAGGACGCGGGCCAATGGCGTGGACTCATAGTTGTTCACGCGGAAGAGTTGCGTGAATCCGTCGATTCCCATCGGGATCAACCCGAGGATCACGATGGCCGCGCCCGCGCGCTCCGTTCCGAGTTTCGCGAGCGGGCGGCGCAGAAACGCCGGCAACGCGTCCAACATGACTTGACCGGTGCTCGTGGAGGGCCGGGCGAACATGGCGGCGACGACACCGAAGTTCGCGAAGATGTACATCGATGTCATGCGCTCGTCGATCGGCATCTGGTTGCCATTCAGCCAAAAGGAGCGATAGAACAGCTGGTGGCACTGCGCGTCGCCGATCGTGTAGACGATCCGCGGGTAGAGCGGGAACGTCGCCCAGATGTTCTCGTGATCGATGACGTTCGCGCCGCCGACCTGATTGGCAAAGGAACCGGGCGACACGAGGAACGGGGAGATGAACAGGGAG
>DASWGO010000301.1:0-2498 GCA_036393695.1 Thermoplasmata archaeon | reverse complement strand
GAGGAGGAGGACGAATCCCAGGGGGGCCACGATCTTGCGGCGCACTCGGGGATTCTTCAGTTGCCGGCCGATCGTGTAGTACAGCGATTCCGCGGTCGGCGTCTGCCGGACGTACACCCGACGCACGTGGTCCACCCGGATCCGCGAGCCGATGATCGGCGAGAACGCTTCGTCCTCGGCTCCGTCCGAGACGAGGAACACGCGGTCGGGCCGGAGCTGTTCGAGGACCTGGTCGAGTTGCTTCGTCAGGACGAGGTCGGAGACGGCACCGACGCGGACGTCCCCGCAAATCGTCGCGACCTCCGCGTCCGCGCCCTCCTTCTGGAGGCCGTCATAGATGGAGACCGCGCTCAGGAGCGCGTTGACGTCGGAATCTTCGGGATCGGCGAGGCCCAGCTTCGTCGCCGCCGCGAGGTTTTGGTCGCGGCCGACGAGCGGGGTGCGAAGGCCCGTCTTGATGCCGATGTCATTGTCCCGATCGACGCAGAGGACGAGGGTCTTCATCGTCAGGGCACCTAGCTATCCCTTGATATATCAAACTTGCCGGGTGATGAACGTCCGCGGCAATCTGAAAAGCGTAGTGCACGCTACTTCAATCCAGATTTTCACATTCGGCCATCTCTCCCAGATTCCTTGAGGCCTTCCTCAAACCTAGGATCAGGACGTGCTCGCCCACCGAGCCTTGGTCTTTTCTGTCCCATGGGAGGACCCTCGCCTTGGTTGGCTCCTCACCGAGTTCCGACTTGTCGTGAACGAATCAATCCGCATCGCCGTGCGGGAAGACATCCGATCCCGGGCTCGACTCACGCGGACCGCGTACAAAGAGCTCAGCGCACGCCACACTCTCTACAAGCAATACATCCCCTCCGCCTTCGAGGTCGCGTTAGGCGTCCTGAAGGTGCATCGCCGCCGGGTAAGGAAAGGGAAGCGATCCTCTGTCCCATTCTTGCGCCGCCTCCTGTTGAAGGCCGAGAACCAGTCCTATTGGCTCGACCGGGAGACCGGCCGCTTACGTATCCCGATTCGGGGCACGGAAGGGGTGCAGTTCCACCTGCCGCTCTCGGACTGGCACCGCTCGATGCTGAGCGACCCGTCGTGGGGACTCGGATCCCTGACAGTTGTCCCGGGGAAAGTCATCGTTACCGTGCGGAAGGAAGCCCCGAAGCCGTACGAGCCCGATGGCGCTATTGCCCTCGACACGAACGAGGACTCCCTTGATGGGGTCCAAGCCACAGGCGATTCCGCAGGACTCCTCCGTGTTCCATTCGACGGTGTCCGGCTCATCCAGGAGATCCACTTCCGACGCCGACGGAAAATCGCGCGCAAGAAGGCCTACGATCGGAGGGTCGCCCGACGACTCCTCAACCGCGAGGGCCAAAGGGAACGGCGCCGCGTCCGCCAGAGGCTCCACCGCGTTTCCAAGGGCCTCGTGCGTTTCGCGATGGACGCGCGAGCTGCAATCGTCTTGGAGGACCTCACCCTCCACGGTGCAGGAGGCCGTTCCCGCCGGATGAACCGGCGTCTCTCGGTCTGGCCTCGCGGCGAGCTCCATCGCCAGATCGAATACAAAGCCGTCCTCGCAGGCGTACCCGTCATCAAAGTCAACCCTCGGTGGACCAGTAAGACCTGCCCAGTGTGTGGCGCTCGGCGCCGAGATAGGGTGGGCAAGGTGTTCGTCTGTTTGATGTGCGACTGGGAAATGGATCGTCAGATCAACGCAGGCCTGAACATCCTGAAGACCGCTTTGGCCTCGAACGAGGCCCTGGCAAGGGCTGTACGGTTCCAGCCCGGTGCCCTCCGCGATGACGTGGTGAGTCCCCTCTACGACCTGTTCCGAAGAGGAACGAGCGCACGGGAGGAGCCGAGCGGAGTGGAGTCGCAAAACGGGATGATTCAATCACCCGATTTGTGACAGAACTCCGGATGGTTTGTAAACGGCAGAGCTAAAACAGCCCGAGCCCTTCTTCGATTCTCCCCAGCTCGATGGGTGTCGTCCGCGAGCCCACGACGGCGCCGTGGGAGTTCGCGACCATGCACGCGCCGACCTGAGCGGCGCCATAGTTGGCAGTGGTAATCACGACCGGCACCCGCAATGTGGACTTGACAACCTCCATCTCCCCCGGCCGCGCGTGCGGATGGCAGAGGACGCCCTTGTTCGTCGCGACCGCGACGCTGCCGACGGTCTTGATGCCTGCGATGGTGCCGCGCACGACGTTCACGCCGAGGACCTCTCCGATGAACGTGACCGCTTCGTCGTCGTAGCCCGGATGGACGACCGCCCCGTAGTCGTTGCAGAGGACGTTGTTCCCGACCGCGCTGAGCCGATGCGGCAGCGGATAGACCGCGTCGCCGATCGCGTCGAGCTCCGCCTCCTCGATAAACGGGGACGCGAGGATGCCTTTCGAATTCAACGCCAGAAGCGAGCCGACGACGGTCGAGTGCCCGACACTCGTGACGATGGGGGAGGTCTCGAGCGCGCCGACGAGGTGGCGGATCGC
>DASWGO010000300.1:0-2520 GCA_036393695.1 Thermoplasmata archaeon | reverse complement strand
ATCGAACACTGCGAGTTCCCGGACGACCTCCTCTACGACGCGGAGGGACTCGTCTGGGCCCGTCCTCTCGAATCCGGAGAGATTGTCGTAGGCATCACGAGCATCCACGCCGCGGTCGCAGGGCCCGTCACGAAGGTCACTGCGAAGCCGCTCGGTGTGACCTACGCCCGCGGGGCCGCCATCGGGCTCCTGGAAAGCGGGAAGTATTTCGGCCCGATTCGCACCCCCGTGAGTGGAGTCCTCGGGGAGGTCAACGCGGCCGTCCTCGCGAAGCCTCGGACCTTGACGGACGGCTCCTACAATGGCGGATGGTTCGCTCGGTTGCATCCGACGAATTTCGAGCCCGAACGCAGGAGGTTGAGGTCCGCAGCAGAGGCACGCCCGATCCTCGCGAAGCAGATAGCGGCCTTGCGGGTTCGGTGCTTCGCCGCCTTTCCCAATTACGAGATGTTCGAGATCGGCATCGAGTGTTCCGCCGTCCTCGCGAAGCTGAACGAGTTGCTCACGCGGATCGAGGTCGGGGACGTCGTCCACCTTGTGACGGACGATCCTACGTCGCCGATCGAAATGGTCCGTTGGTCCGACCAGACCGCACAGCCAGTCATCGATGAGCGGAAGGAAGGGAACCTCTTCCACTTCCTAGTCCGGAAGGTCAGCTGACCCGGGGGTCGGCGAGCCCTGCAGGCGGCGGGTGGACGTTCATCGCGGTCGAACGAGTCCGTTTCAGGGCTCCATGGGCCCTGGGAATAGGACGGCGCGTCCGACGATCTTCCCAGCCCGCAGTTCGTTCAACACCTCAGCCGCGGCCGCGAGCGGGGCCTTTCGCGTGACCACAGGCCGGAGACGACCTGCTTCGGCGAGCGAGATCGCCCGGGCGAAGTCGGCCATCGTCGAGGAGTACGCGCCGAGATACGCCTTGCCTCCGTCCACGAGATCGTCTGCGGAGACTTCGATGGCCTCCGCCCCGGGGGCGACGGCGACAAACCGGCCTCCTGGCCCGAGTAGAGACCGTCCAAGGTCGAACGTGGCCTTCGTCCCGACGAAATCGATCGCCACGTCGGCACCCACATCGGCTGCAAAATCTCGAAACGCGGCACGCGCCTCGTCCGGACCCACGGCCCGGTCCGCGCCGGAGTCGAGGGCGGCCTTCCGTGCCTCCTCCCTCGGTTCGATCGCGAAGACGTGGGCATTGTACGCCTTCGAGACTTGGATGGCGGAAAGCCCAACGCCGCCGGCTCCGACGATGACGACCACATCGTCTTCCTCCGCCTGCCCCAGCGCGACGACGGCCCGGTAAGCCGTGGCGCCACTGCATCCGAGCGGAGCGGCCATTGCCAGGTCGAGGCTCGGTGGTAGCGGCAGAATGGTGGTCTGTTTCGCGACGACGAATTCCGCGTAGCCACCCGGCGCGTCAAAGCCCAGCGTGGTCCCGTCCTCACAAAGGTTCGTCCTCTGACGCCGGCATTGCCGGCACCGCCCACACGGTTGCTCGAAATGCACTCCGACCAGGTCGCCGACCTTCGCGGTGTACACATCCTCGCCAACTTTCGTGACCCGACCCACAATCTCGTGACCGGGAATGAGTGGCGAGTGCTCGCCGCCCTTGACCTCATCGAGGAGGTGGAGGTCCGTTCGGCATACCCCGGCAGCGAGGACCTGCACCAGGACGTCCTCGGCGCCGGCTTGCGGGTTCGGAAGCTGAATGAGTTTGATCGCGCCTCCAGATTCGAACCGAACCGCACGCACGGAGAGCCCCCTAGTTCCGTCCCTCACAAAACGGTTTGCCTTGTCGCTAGCGTGTGTGTGCGAGTTGGCCTAGCACGGCCTCGGGCGACCGCAACCGCGAAGTACCCGAAATACGTGCGGACTTGGGCGAGGGGATTTCCCTGGCGGGAACCGAGAGCATGTGGGCTCGGATGCGGAGGACGCCGTTCTCGCTCTGGGTGATTGCGGGCGCGCTGACGTATAGTGCGCTCGCACTCGTCGCTCTGGCACTCCCGGTCGTCCTAGCGGGCGGAATCACGGCCGGAGGCGGCCTGCTCTTGTTCCTTTTCCTATTCGTCGCGCTGTTTCTCGTCGCCGCTGCGTTCACCTTGCGACAGAAGCGATGGGCGTACGTTCTCGGGGCTGCGGTCGCGATCGTGCTCGTCATCTTGTTCTCTTCATTCATCCTGGCCAGCCTGTCCAATCCTGCCGATTCGGGATTCTGGCTGGCGGTGAGTGTCCTCCCCCTACTGCTGCTCGCCGTCGTCTTTTCGGTTTTGTCCTTTATCAACGCGAAGGTGGGACTCAACCAGAAGCGGTACCTCGCGACCCCGATGTCCTCGGGAGGGTTGCTCACCGTTGCGGTCATTGGCTTCGTCGTCGGGGGCCTTGTCGTCGGCGCGATCGGCGGCGCGGTCATCCGTGGAGGCCTCGAGGCGGGGTCGGCGGATGTCGCGATTGTATCAGATCCCGCCACGGTGGGAGCGTACCAGCCAACGACCTTCACCGTCCACCTGTCGGCTGGGGGAAAGGTCA
>DASWGO010000299.1:0-3542 GCA_036393695.1 Thermoplasmata archaeon | reverse complement strand
GCGCTCTCAAGGATGGCCCAGGTCGAGTCGGCCCGGACGCCCCTCGGGGCGACGACGAAGTTGAAGAAGTTGAGCGCGGACGAGCGTGGGGCTTCACTGATGGCCGTCATGAGCGGGAGTCCACACCCCCAAGCCAGCAGTTCGTAGACCAGGTTGAGCGTCGCCTTTCGGGCTTCGGCCGTCGTGTTCCGGCACAGGAGAAGGGTGCGACTGTTGGGATCTGTCATGATGCGGGTCGCGAGGGTTTCGATTGCGGGGAATGTAAGATGCTTGTGAATTCCATTTCCAAAACGAGATCGCCCTTCCTCATCGGGACGCGTGGGGACCTTGAGCAGGGGCACCTCAGCACGGACGTCGGCGGCCCCCCGGTCGAACTCCTTGATCGATCGATACACCGCGTCGAGCGTGATCTGGCCGGACCGCAGGACATCCGTCCGTGCGATGACGGTATGGTTCGTGAAGGTCGGTCGCCCCGCCTCATCCGGGATCCCGCGACTGATCCGCGACAGGAGCAGCTCCCGGCCCGTGCGGAGGGGATGAATCATATTCAGATCGACTTCGTCCTCCGCCGTTTGCGCGGCAGCCGCGCGGATTGGGGTGTAATGCCCACGGAGGTAGGGATCATACAAGCCCGCGTCGAGCCCATGAGACACGGCCTTCGTCGTGTATCCAACGCCGGAGACCACGCCGTAGATCCAGTGATCGAATTCGACGATGTCTCCGTCCGTCGCCCCTCGATCGGATTCTGCGGGCGCCATGGTGCAGCCTACTAGGCCGACCGAGCCATGACCTGAGCCTGGAATCGCTCCGCCTCGAGGATTTCGTCGGGGATCTTGTGTGCGATCTCTCGGAAGTGCTCGATGAAATTGACGTATTCATCGTACGAGAAATCGGGTTCGCCCCCGCCTTCCGGAGCAAAACCGGTCCGCACGATCTTCGCCTGCCCGACGGGGTCCATGCCTTCATGCGTTTCCGTTCGGACCCAGCTGAGGAAGTACGCGGACTTATCCATGCTGACCCCGGCGACTTTGCCGCCGCGGATCTGGGAGAGGGTTTGCGGGACGAAGACTCGGAGCAAGGCCTCTGCGTACTCCTTCCGCGCACGGTTGTTCTCCGGGAACCCGCGGTGCAAGCCCAGTCTCGCCAGGACGTCATCCCGAAGGGTGTCGAACTTGGACAGCACGAAGACGGGGTAGATTTTCGGGGAATCGGCCCGGACCCCCGAGTCCTTCAACCGGTCGTATTCCTGTTTCTTGTACGTCTGGAACGAGACCAAAAGCTTCGCGACGGTGCTGTCGTATCGCAGCATTTTCTTGTACGCGGGCGTGTCGATCTCCGTCGTCATCTTGCTGCAGTCGACCAGCACCGCGACGACGACGCTCTTCAGGAGCTGTTGGATCAACGGCCTCGAGGCGATTCCGGTCTCGATGAACTCTTCGATGTCTTCGCCCGAGACGTCGTAGGCCGAGAACCGAAGCGTGGAGAACGGGTGGACCCAGTTCTGCTGCCGGATGTAGTAGGGCAACTTCCCGACGACTTTCCGGAGATAGCCGAAGACGAAACCGAGTTCTGTGATCTCTTCCTTCAGGGTGGCGCTGGGGAACCGTCCGTCCTTCATTCCTTCGTAGACGGCCGACATTACGTTGAGGGACTGGATCGGCGCGTGGAAACGGAAGTCATCTGTGACCCCCGTACCGTACTTCACTTGCGCGGCATACAGGAGCCCCAAGAATGTCGTTTTCCCGGAGGCTCGGTCTCCCAGGAGTGCACAGGGCATATCACGGTGCAGCCCCGCTATCCATACTTAATCCTAAGCTCGACGTTATCATGAGTGCGACGACCTACGCCCCACGGCCGCACAATCTAGCGTCGCGCGTCCGCCGCAATGTCTCCGAGGCACGTGAGGAACGCGAGGTATTCCTCACTCGAAAAGTCCGGCTCCCAGCCAACCGCGCCACTGTGACGGAGCCGAATTTTCTCCCCGCGCGCAGACGCCGTATTGTCCGTCCGCACCCAGCTGAAAAAATATGCGGGTGCCCCGAAACGCAACCCTCGATCCTTGCGGGCCTCGATCGCAGCGATCGTTTTCGGCAGGTTGCGATCCACGAGTGCCTTGCCGTAGGCCGCGTGCGGCCCTCTCCTGCGGATGTCCGGCGGCGCCGCGTCGAGATTCAGGAGGCGCAACGAATCCGGATCGACCCGATCAAACTTGGAGAACGCGAAGATTGGATGGAGCAACGTGGCCTCGCCATGAGCTCGCGAACGTTGGATTGCCGTCAAGAGCGCCTCGACGGCGGCGTCGACCTTGGCCATCGGAGCATGCCCTGCGTCTTCGTCGGAGACCGCGAGTTCCGTCGCGTCAACCATGATGACGATCGCATCGCTAACGAGCGCCTCGTTCAACGTCATGTGACCAACGGAGCTCCCCGGTTCGAGCGATCGCGCCACGTCGTCCTCAAAGGATTTCAGCAGAATCAATCGGAACAGGTCGGAGTCGTCGGACACCGAGTTCCTCCTTCGCCGCGACAGGATCCCGAGCTTGGGCTTCGGGGGGCTGAGCCGGAAGGTGACCTCCCGGACGCCCTCTTTCGTCGCGGAATCCGGAAAGCCACCGGACATCAGCCTTTGGAAAACGCCGCTGATTTCGTCGAGGGACTCGAACGAGGCGTGGAAACGGAAGTCGTCCGCTTTTTCCGAGCCGAACTTCACTTGGGCCGTGTAGAGGAGGCCCAAGAAGGTCGTCTTGCCGGAATTACGATCTCCGACGATTACGACTCGCGGCATCTGTAACCGCCACCCGAACTCCCCTCACGACGTGACGTCGGAAAGTCCTATCCCTGGCCAAGTGGCCTGGATGGGACCGCGGCCTCGTTGGAGAGCCGCAGTGCCCGGCCCCATCGGATCGTGTGCGGTTGCGAGCTCTCAGTTCGGTCCGGCTGGCGAGCGCTCGTGTCATCCGCCCCAGAAACAAGTGGACCGGACGGGATTCGAGCCTCAGGCGCCGGAGCTCTTCGGAGACAATTGCGTCGTCAGGAATCGAATCGTTCGTTGCCACGCAAGCCTGGCTGCCGGGGCATCGTACGCATCAGGTCGGTCTTTCTCGAAAAACCAGTGCGTCGTCCCAGGGTATGTGTGGAACGTGAGGTCCGTTCCACTTGTGCGGAGGGCCTTCCCGAGATCTCGCACGGCGGCGGGGGATTCAAATTCGTCCGTCTCAGCGAAATGACCAAGGAAGGCCGCTTTTATGTGGGAATAGTTGCCATCTCCCGTCCCGTAGAAGAGGACGACCGCAGCAACGTCCGCAGGGCGTTCTTGCGCCAACCAAAGACTCCAGAATGCTCCCATGGAAAAGCCGATGACTCCGCGAGGTTTTCCCCTCACCCCCGGATGGCTTCCTAGATCTCTCACACCGCTAATGATGTCTCGGCCGGCTGCTTTTTGATCGAGTTTCGACATCAGGTTCTGGGCCCCGTCTCTGGTCGATGCGGTCGCTCCGCGGTACAGGTCGGGAGCGAACGCGACGAATCCGGCGATTGCGAGCT
>DASWGO010000298.1:0-1530 GCA_036393695.1 Thermoplasmata archaeon | reverse complement strand
CGGCATCGTAATCGAGCTGTCCGAGGGCCTGTTCGCCCGCGCTGATGTCGTTCTCGGCGGAGGAAGTCATGCGAAGACCGCGCCGCAGATTCTCGGTACGCAAATAAAGATTGCCACGCGATTCTCATTCGGGATGCGGCGTCCTCAGAGGACGGCGCGGTGGTCGCGCAACCAGTCGAGGTCGCTCAGGTAGAGCTGGCGGATGTCGGAAATCCCTTCGACGGCCATGATCAGTCGCTCGAGACCGAGGCCCCAGGCGAGCACCGGCGCCTTCAGGCCGGGCGGCTCCGTCACCTCCGGCCGAAAGATGCCGCTTCCGCCGAGCTCCATCCAACGTCCATCGGGCAGCTGGACTTCCGGCTCCATGCTCGGCTCCGTGTACGGGAAGTAGCCGGGGCGGAACTTGGCGCGCGTGAAGCCGAGCCGACGGTAGAACTCCTCGATGACGCCGATCAGTTGGGCGAGGTTCGCCCCTTCCTCCATCACGACGCCTTCGATCTGGTGGAATTCCGGCAGATGGGTGAAATCGATCGCATCGGGCCGGAAGACGCGTCCAATGATGAACGCTTTCCGCGGCGGGTCCGGGTGCTCGCCGAGCCATCTCAAGGTGATCGGCGTCGTGTGTGAACGGAGGACCGCCCGTTCCGCCTCCTTGCGGTCCCAGGTGTATCGCCAACCCGTGCTCCCGGTCGCCCCGCCGGTCTCGTGGGCCTCTGCCACGCCTCGCACGATCCCTTCGTCGGGAAGGGGCATCATCGCCGGCTTGGAGAGATAGAACGTATCGAGCTGGTCCCGCGCCGGATGGTCTTGCGGCTGGAACAGGGCATCGAAGTTCCAGAATGCCGAGAGGACGAAGTCTCCCTGGATTTCCGTGAAGCCCATGCTCAGGAAGATCCGCCGGATTCGCTCGATGTAGGCTCCCAGAACGTGCCGCTTCCCCGGCCGGATGAGAGGCGCGAACGCCTTCGTGTCGTAACGTCGGAAGTCGACGCCCCGCCACTTGCCGGACCGGAGCAGTTCCGTCGTCGGCTGGGCCACCTCTTCTTTCAACTCGATCCCCGCGGCGAGGACCTTCTGCCCCGCCGTGGTCAGAGCAATTTCGCGTCGAACGGATTCGCGCTCCTTCACGAGGTCGCGTCGGGACTTCAGATCCCTCAAGAGATGGGGATCGATCGAGTCCCCCGTCAGCTCGCCTTTCGCCAGCCGAGCGAGTAGGACCTCATCGGGTCCTTTCGCGCTCGCGGCCGCACGCCCTGCGGGGGTGACGACGACAAAACTGCCGTCCGCTCCCTTGGACACGTCCGCCCAGCCCTTTCGCCGGAGCCATCCCAGGGCGACCGCGAGATCTGCATCATCAAACTTGCAGGCGGCCTTGAGTCGGGCCACCTCGATCCGGCCGCCCGCCTTGATCGCCGCCTTGAGCGCCTTCCGTTCGGGTAGCTGGCGCTTCGCGACCTCGGGCCGCGCGAGCCGGTATGAGTGCACGACGCGTTCTTTCATCGTCACGAGCCCCTTGGCCTGAAGCCACGA
>DASWGO010000297.1:0-3270 GCA_036393695.1 Thermoplasmata archaeon | reverse complement strand
GTCGCCTCGGGAGTCTTCGTCCGCACGAGGCCGAGACGATTGCTGACCCGATGGACGTGGGTGTCGGTCGGAATGCGCGGCACGCCGAATCCGTACACGAGGACGCAGTTGGCGGTCTTCGGGCCGACTTGGGGGAGTTCGATCAGCTCCTCATAGGTCCGCGGCACCGAGCCGGCATGGCGGTCGAGGAGGGTCCTGCTCACCTTCACGATCTGCACGGCCTTCTGGTGGTAGAACCCGACGGGCTTGATGAGCCGCTCCACGTCGCCGGCGTCCGCCGCGGCAAGTTCCGCCGGGGTGTCGTACTTCGAGAAGAGCTGCCTCGACGCGACCTCGGTCATTTCGTCGCGGGTCCGCTGGGACAGAATCGTCGAGATCAAGACCTTGAACGGATCTTCGGTCTCCGCGACGATTTTCGCGAGCGCCGTCCCTCCCGCGCGCAGATCCCCCTCCGGCAGGTACCGGCGAGAAAGGTCGCGCACGATGAACGCGATCCGGTCACGGGCGGACCCCGAGATGGTCAAGGGCCTCCCCCGCGGTGTAGATCGAGCCCGTGATCAGGATGAGGTCGTCCGGCCTTGCCGCTCCGATCGCGGCATCGATCGCTTCGCGGACCGGGCCCATGACGCTTGAGTCGGCATACGGGCGGAACGCTGCCGCGACCTCCTCCGCGTCGTATGCGCGGTGGGACTTGGGTCGACAGGCGAAGACGCGGCGCGCCATCGGCCCTAATGCGGCGGCCATGCCCGGCAGGTCCTTGTCGCTCAAGATGCCCGTGACGAGGAGAGCCTTGCGACCGGGGAACGTCTCGGCCATCGACGCCCCGAGGGCTTCGGCTGCGGGGCGGTTGTGGGCTCCATCGACGACGATGAGCGGGGACGTGCGGACGATCTCCATTCGCGCCGGCCATCGAACGGAGGAAATCCCAGACCGGATCGCCTCGTCTGGAATCGGGAGTCCGGCCGAGCGAATCTCCTCAAGGGCCGCCACGGCGACACCGATATTCTCCACTTGGAACGAGCCGAGTAACGGCGTCCGAACCTCGACAGATCCGAAGGACCCGCGTACAAGGACGGCCTGACCGCGGAGGTCGCCGGCAATGCGCTTCGCGTGGACATTCCGTCCGAGGACCGACAGGGGCACGTGAAGTTCGCGGCATCTCGCCTCGATGATCGGGAGAGCCTCTTGGTCGACCGTCACGACCCGCGACGTGGGCTTGATGATCCCGGCTTTCTCGCGGGCGATTCGCTCCACCGTCTTGCCGAGGTGCTCCGTGTGCTCCAGGTCCACCCGCGTGATGACGGACACGAGGCCGTCCACGACATTCGTCGCGTCCATCCGACCGCCCATCCCGACCTCGACGACCGCGAGGTCGACCTTCTTCTCCCGGAAATACTCGAAGGCCATCGCGGTGGTGACTTCGAAAAACGTCGGATGGTCGACCGCCCGCGTGGACGTCATCCTCTGAATCGCAGGCTGCATCCCGGACCAAAGGCGCAGCACATCGTCATCGGTGATCGGTTCGCCATCCACCCGAATCCGCTCGTTGAACCGGACGAGATGCGGGGAGGTGTACAGCCCGACGCGGTATCCCGCGGCCCGCAGGACGGACGCGGCATAGGCGCACACGGAGCCCTTCCCGTTCGTGCCGGTGACGTGGAGCACCTTCAGGCCGCGCTGCGGGTCGCCGAGAAGCGAGAGGAGCCGCCGGATGTTGTCCAGGCCGAGCTTGATCCCGAACCGCTCCAACCGGTAGAGATGCTCCAGCGTCGTCTGATAGTCCATCGAAGCGGCCGGAGCTAACGGGCGTCGCGGATTAAAGGTTGCTCGGTTGGTGCAATTGATTCCCTTCCCGGGACGCCGGGGGCCACAGCTATATATCGCGTATGGCAATCGTCAGCGGAATGCATCCGGCCGAACGCCTGCGAGGGCTCAAGAGCATCAAACTCCAAGGCAAGACCATCGTGCTCGGGGTCACGGGGAGCATCGCCGCGGTCGAGTGCGTGAAGTTGGCCCACGAGCTCATCCGGCACGGAGCCGAGGTCCACGCGGTGTCCACGCGGTCCGCGACGCAAATTCTCCATCCCAACGCGCTCCAATATGCGACCGGCCACCCCGTGGTCACGCAGATCACGGGCTCGATGGAGTATCTCGAGATGTGCGGTCGCGACGGGAAGGCGGACCTCCTCCTCATCGCGCCGTGCACCTCGAACACGATCAGCAAGATCGCGCAGGGAATCGACGACTCCACCGTCACGACGTATGCGGCGAACGCACTCGGTTCCGGCATCCCGATCCTCGTCGCCCCGGCGGCCCACGAATCGATGATGGACAACCCGGCCGTGGCGGCGAACGTCCGGCGCCTCCAGGAACTCCGCGTCGAACTCGTCGAACCGAAACGCGAGGAAGAGAAAGCGAAGATGGCGGACGTCGAGACGATTGTGGCCCATGTCATCCGCCGACTCGGACCGAAGGACCTCGTCGACATGCGCGTGCTGGTCGTGGCCGGATCGACGGTCGAGCCGATCGACGACGTGCGCGTCGTGACGAATCGCTCGACGGGCGGGACGGGGATCGAACTCGCCAAGGTCGCCTTCGAACACGGGGCGAACGTGGAGCTCTGGCTCGGGCGACACGAGACGCCGGTCCCGCCCTGGCTCCCGTTCAAGGCCTTCGAGACGACGGCGGATCTCTTGTCGATGGCCGAGAAGGCCGATGCGGACGTCTGCGTCGTCCCCGCGGCGGTCTCAGACTTCACGCCCGCGAAAAAGCAATCCGGCAAGATCCCTAGCCGCGATGGCGTCCTGAGCTTGGACCTGCAACCGACGCCCAAGGTCCTCAATCGGTTTCGCAAGGGCGCGAAGAAGGCCCTCGTGGGCTTCAAGGCGGAAGCCGGTGTCAGCGAGACGGAGCTGAAAGCCCGCGCGATGGCCCTTGTGAAAGAGGCGGACGTCGACTTCGTCGTGGCAAACGACATCTCCAAAGTCAAGGGGGACACGACGTCCATCACGATCTTCGACCGCAAGGGTCGCTCCGAGACGTTCGAAGGGTCGAAGGCGCTCGCGGCGGAGCGGGTGTGGCGGGCAATCCTCCATGGTGTCCGAGGGTGAGGCCTTTTGCCCCGGGCATGTGACCGCGTTCTTCGAGGTCCATGAGGATCCGGATCCCCGAAAGAAAGGCTCGCGCGGGGCCGGACTGTGCCTGAGCCTCGGCGTCCGGACGGTCGCTAGGGTTCGAGACGACGCGCGCCCGGCAATCGACATCATTGTG
>DASWGO010000296.1:0-7336 GCA_036393695.1 Thermoplasmata archaeon | reverse complement strand
CCCTTGCTTTCACCACGAAGAGCCGCCCCCCCGGGCTTCTCAGAGCCGCGCGGAACCCACGGTGATTCCGGATTCTGATAACGTTGCGGAGAGGTTGAAAGAGGCTGCAGGAGGAAAATAACGATGCCTTCCCCGTCCTTTTTCTTCCTGGTTCGGCTTGCGCACTTTCAGGCGTTGCATGAGAACACTCGGATAAAAATTCTTGAGCGACTATGAGATGTCGTGTCAGGGGGTTCGCATGCGAAGCGCGAGAGTTCTCGTTGTGGGCTTGGCTACAGTACTAGTGGCAACCGCGATCGTGGGAGCATTCAGTCTGGTCGGAGGATCCGACGACGGAGGCGGACGTGCCTTCTACTTCTCGGTCGCGTCGAAGAATGCGACTGGGACGGGATGTTTCCAGGGAGGGTGTTTCATCGCCATGTTCGGATCGGGCACGTTCGAGGGGAGCGACGCAGAAGGCACTGGCATCTTCTCGATCTCGACGGGCTTGCCCCCAAGCTCGACCAACAGCGTTGCCTCGGGGAGTTGGCAAGCGAACAAGGTGATAAGCTTCACGTCGTACGGGGTGGCCAACGAACGCTCGGAGGGTGGCCTGCTCGTCCTCAACGTCATCCTTCATTTCGACGGCTCGGGAGTCGTCACCTCGGCCGCGCTGACAATCACGTGCCGCGTCGGGAGTCCGCCCGCAACCGCGAAAGAGGGCGCGACCCTCAGCGCGGGGTCGACTTTCAACTTCGACACGCCTGTCACGGGCATCACGACCTTCAGCGCCCCGGCCGAGGATTGAGCATTCGAGGACCTGCATCACTCATCAAGTTCGGGAGAGACGTCGCATGTCCCCAGCATGCCGGGCCTCCACGGCCCGGCCCTTTACCTCACCAAGCTCTCAACTTGAGGTCATTCGGCCTGCCGCCTGTCACCACGTTAATTTGGGGGTGTCGTTGCTTCGTGCAGGCTGTGGTTCAAATAGCAGACAATCGTCCCTGAATCCATGGCGAAGAAGAAAATCAAACTCTCTCGAGCCGGTCTGCGCCGCGCACGGCGTCGAAGAATTCAGCGTCATATGCGTTAGATCTAATGCGAACGGCTTTGCTTCCCCGCGGCTTCAGGGAGAGGAAGCGCGGCTTGTTCGATTTCCCACCTACCGCGATGCTGAATCCGGACGCTTGACTGAACACAGATAGGCGAGCGCAACCCCCGCAATGTTTTCGCTCGGCCTGTGGAGAACGTTTTCCGCGGGATGCACATGTCAGCGGTCGTGCCATTTTATCTCGAGGCCGATCTCCAGCTCCTCGTCGGCAAGCCCCATCGAGCTATACGGTGACGGGTGAGTCATGGGCGCATGCGCTGAGTGTGGAGCGGAAACACAGTTCGAATGGGTCCGGCCGCATGCATGGAAGCAGAAGCTTGAAGAGGTTGGACCCAAGGATCTCATCTGCCTGCGTTGTTACACGCGCCTCCACTGGTCGTAGAGCGAATGGAGTGAGTGGTATCGCCTCTGCAAGTGCAACTGATTCGCGGTGGAGAACGGCCTCAAAACCCGATCTCATTGGTCGTGAGAAATGGGGAGGCCGTCGCATCCCTAGATTGTCCCTCGGTCCATCGGCCGCTTGCTACTTGTGGGCCACTTCTTGGACCGTTCAAGTCGCCTCTTCGCGCAGCGAGACGCCCTGGAATTTGAGCCGCGCCACGAGTTCTCGAAAGCGGCTGTCATGAACGGCTCCGTATCGTTCCAGGTTTTCCTTGAGGACGACACGGATCTCCTCTCGCGGATGCAGTGTGACCAGCGAGACCTGCGACCAATCGGCGTCCTTCTCCCGTTTGAGGAAACCCATGATGGTTGCGTCGATGTGATGCCGCGACACATCCTCCGGGCGAGGCAACCTGCGGTTCATGAGTCGGCTATCGGCCCGAACGAGATAAGCGGGAATGCGGGAGGGATGTGTGAAAGTGACCCTGTAGGCGTCGCACGGCAGGAACGCGAGCGCCGCATGCACACGAGGAAAGAAATAGATGGGGGCCGCCCGGCGACGATCGACGCCGACAAGCCCGGACGGCCTATGGAGGGATACTTGTGAAGGGAAGAAGGCCGCTGTAGCGTAAGTCGCTTTGCCATTGTGCACCGCGCCGATCGGTCTAATCGACTTCGGTTGTCCGAAACACAGCACGACTTACCCTTGCGCGATGTCGAACCGATTTCTCCGTGGATGGCTCACCTGTGTATCCGCCCGGTCCGTGGTGCTATATGGATCGCCGATTGTCCATGCATCGGCCCGTTGAGTGACGCTCGCAACTGGGCAAGAGTTCTAGTCCGACAACCTCTGAAGCCCCTCGACTTCAGAGTATTCCGTGCAACCCTCGACCGGCTATCCACGAGGGGTAAACTCTAAGGCTCCCGTCTCGTTGATTGGGCGGTGGTCATCATGCCGCAGTCACATCCATTTGCCTCGCGGGAAAGTCGAATCGTGGACGTCAAGTCGGATCTCAGTCGCATCTCGAAGGACCGCCTCATTGCTTACCGGGAGGGCCGCATCGACGAGGCGACCCGGCAGCAGTTCCAGCTCCTGTAGGCGGAGCTCCGCAATATCGAGGCTCTCGCGTCGTACGTGAACGAGGTGAGCGCCCCTACGGGCCATGAGCTGGTCGGACATCTTTTGGACGCGACAGATCGGTTCAAGGGACTCAGAGCGGTCGGCGACCCGTCCGCCCTGCAAGACTGGTTGAAGAAAGAGCTCGTCCCGCTCATCAACAAGAGCGAGCAGGCGGCCTATCTTGTCGCGATGACCTTCCGCCTTGCGAAGGGAAAGGAGACA
Source organism: Thermoplasmata archaeon (assembly GCA_036393695.1). Taxonomy (GTDB): domain Archaea; phylum Thermoplasmatota; class Thermoplasmata; order RBG-16-68-12; family RBG-16-68-12; genus RBG-16-68-12. The sequence goes on along the minus strand of DASWGO010000296.1, from coordinate 4,523 downwards.
AAACCGTTCGCCTGGCAGTTCAGGACAAGGGAGTAGGCTCGGCTGAAGGGCGTTCTAAATCCCGCGGAGATCCGGCCGCTCCTCCGGCGTCACTTACGTGATCGCTCGCGCGGGGGACTGCGTCTACAGGTTTCGCCCGAAGCCATTATCAATAGGCATCAGCGCTGACAGGTCGACGCGCTGCGGGAGCGGAGCGTAGACTCTGACCAGAGGAGGAGGCGAAGAAGATGCAACCTTGGCAAGCCGTTTCGGAGCTGGGACAGTGTCGGACCTGGATTCGCCAGAACATTCGAGGGCTCCTGGACTCCATCTCGATTACGGAGAAGCTCGATCCCGAGATCGTTCTCCACGTCCTCGACGCCCTGCATTGCGACGCGATGGGAGGCAAGGCCGCGGGGGATCCATGTCTCTTGGGCCTCGTCGGCGTGGGGCGCTGAGCGCCTCGTGTGGGAAGAGATTGAAAGCCCGGCAGGGTAATCGTCGCCGACGAAAGCAAATTCAGTCACTAGACACGGTTGGAACAGTGGCGGTGTCCGAACAGCCCTGCTGTCGCAGAGTGGGGTTTCCTCTCGGCGTCAAGTGCGCGTTGAACGAGGGGCATCAGGCACTCCTCAGGCTTGTTCGAACCCTGAAATCGCTGACAGAAATGACGGAATTTCGGATCGCAGATACGGGCCAAGTCGAGGACTTGAAAGCCGCTGCGAAAGCCCTGAGGGAACGGGGCTGGGATCCGGACGGGAGACCGTTCGAGATCCCGAACGGCCCGTGCTACGTCCTCGACGACCCCCGCGGGAAGGGCTTCGGTTTCTTCGAGAACCTCCGGCCGAAAGCGTTCGAGCGAAATCACAATGGCTCTTCCTTGAGGTGCTTCAGGAAGACGAGCATCTCTTTCATGGTCTGGACGTCATGGGTCCGTTCCGCGACCACAACTCCTTGGCTGAGGACGTCGGCGGCCTCGTGCCGCCGCCCGGCTTCCCGCAGGGACTTGCCCAGCTCGCGGTATGCGGCGGTATAGTCCGGATTGATGCGGATGGCCCGCTCGAACGCGTCGATCGCGTCCAGGTGCCGCAGGAGCTTGGCGGATTCCATGCCGAGGAGGTAGTACCCAAGGGGATCGTCCGGTTCCTCGCGGATGGAATCCTTCAGGACGCGGATTTTTTCCTCGGGGGTCGACATGGGCGATCGAACCGGAATAGATTCCCTGACCCATGAATCCTCTGGACGTTCCTGGTTCCGCCCGGAAAGTCCGAAGGAGAAACGCTCGGTTAGACGTTGCAACTCCAGGCGGTCGACAGAGGCCGGGGGCACTCAGAATTCTTCGCCTTCGCCTCCACCTTCGCCGCCTTCTCCGCCCTTGCCGGCGGCGCCCGGACCCGCGCCTCCGCCGGCCTTGGACGCGATGACGTCGTCGATTCGGAGGATCATGACCGCCGCGTCCGTCGCGGAGGAGATCGCCTGCGTCCCGACCCGGAGCGGCTCGATCACGTTCTCCTTCTTCATATCGGAGACCTTGCCGCTGAAGACGTTGATCCCGGCGTACTTGTTGCCCTGCTTGTGGGCTTTGCGGAGTGCAATCAGGATGTCGATCGAATCGAGACCCGCGTTCTCTGCGAGGGTCCGCGGGATGACCTCGACGGCGTCCGCGAAGGCCTGAATCGCGAACTGCTCCCGGCCCCCAACGGTGGCCGCCATGTCCCGGAGGCCGAGGGCGATCTCCGTCGCACTCGAGCCGCCGCCCGTGATGACCTTGCCGTCCTCGATGGCCACGGCGACGACGCTCGTTGCGTCTTCGACGGAGCGTTCAAGTTCGTCCACAACGTGCTCCGTACCACCCCGGAGCAAAATCGAGACCGCGCGCGGGTTCTTGCAGCCCGTGACGAAGGTCATCTCATCCTCGGCGATCTTCTTCTCGTGGACGAGCTTGGCGAAGCCGAGGTCGTCCTTGGCCAGCTCATCGAGCTTCGTGACGAGCTTGCCACCCGTGGCCTTTGCGAGTTTCTCCATATCGGACTTCTTGACGCGGCGGACCGCGTAGATTCCCTCCTTGGCCAAGTAGTGCTGTGCGAGATCGTCGATCCCCTTCTGGCAGAATACGACGTCGGCGCCGCTCTTCCGAACGGTCTCGACCATTCGCTTCAGCATCGCTTCCTCTTCGTTGAGGAAAGCCTGGAGCTGCGTCGGGTCCGTGATCTCGATCTTCGCGTCGATCTCCGTCTTCTTGACTTCGAGGGCCGCATCGATCAAGGCAATCTTCGCGTCCTTTACCTCGGCGGGCATGCCGGAGTGCACGCGCTCCTTGTCGACGATGATGCCCTCGACGAGCTCCGAATTCGCGATGGAACCACCCTGCTTCTTGACAACTTGGATGTTGTCTTCGTCGACGAAGTACGTGCCGTCGGCGCGCTGCTCCGCGACCGCCATGACGGCCTTGACGGAGATATCGGCCAAAAGCTCCTTGTGGCCGCTCGCGGACTTCGATGACATCGCGGTCATCGCGACCTTCTTCAGGACGTCCGCGTCCTTGATCGAAATCTTCGTTGCGACCTTCTCCAGGATCTCGCGGGCCTTCTCGGCCGCCTGGCGGTACCCGGCGGCAATCACGGTCGGATGGATGTCCTGCTCGATGAGATTCTCCGCCTTCTTCAGTAGTTCCCCTGCGAGGACGACCGCAGTCGTCGTACCGTCCCCGGCCTCCTCATCCTGGGTCTTCGCGACCTCGACGATCATCTTCGCTGCGGGATGCGTGACATCGATCTCCTTGAGGATCGTGACGCCGTCGTTCGTGATGACGACGTCTCCGAGGCTGTCGACGAGCATCTTGTCCAAGCCGCGCGGCCCCAGCGTGGATCGCACCGCGTCCGCGACGGCCTTCGCGGCTGCGATGTTGTTGAACTGCGCTCCCTTTCCGCGCTCGCGGTGCGTACCCTCTCTTAAGACCAGAATCTGTGTTCCTGCTGGCATCATGGAAAATTCCTCCGAACGTGAGATTCGGCTTCATGCCTAGGGTTGGACTCCGGATAAGCGTATCGTCTACGGTCTACCGTTTGTCCCGCGACCATCGCGGGCAGAGACCGCGAGGTACGCGCTTTATGCGCCGCTACCGCATGCCGGAAAGGACGGAGAGCGACATTTCGGACGAGTCCGACCCAGTGGGATTGAGCGAGGGGTATCGATGACCGACCTCCTGGATGTCGGGCTCTGGATCGTCCAAGCCCTTCTGGCGGTCGCTTTCCTCTTGGCAGGCGTCATGCACGCGTTCCGCTACGAAGCGGCCAAGAAGAATCTTCCGTGGGTGAAGGATCTCCCCCGTGGGGTCGTCAGATTGGACGGCGCCGTGGAAATCCTCGGCGCGGTTGGCGTCATCCTGCCACGGCTCACGGGCATCCTGCCCGTGCTGACCCCTCTGGCCGCGGCGGGTCTGGCTCTCATCATGGCGGTCGCCATCACCCTTCACGTTCGACGCAAGGAGTCCCGTGCGATCGGCGTGACGGGACTCCTGTTCCTCATGGCGGCCTTCGTGGCGTACGGTCGCTGGTTCCTGGTCCCCTGACCCATTCGCACGCGAGGTGCACGACCGGCGAATGCCCGGGAGCCCCACCGAGTCTTTAGGAGGGACGATGTGCATGGGGTGAACATGACTCCGCGGGCGGGAGAAGGACGGGATCGCCGTCGACGGGTACGGAAACGACGCCAACGAGTACGAAGACGACACCAACGAGCCCAGGAACTACGCCGATGACCACGAGGACGACGACGGATTCCTGATGGCGACGTCGCCGAGGTGGACGGTATGAAATTCCTGCAGACACCCACGGGATCCGAGATCATCCCTTGACGTTGCGGAGACCTTGATCACGAGGGGCTAACGGGCCGAATAACCTTCTCTAGCCGTTCTTGGGGCGAGGCTCGTCGTGCCACGGGCAACCCGGTGAAGGAGAGCGTGGCGAGGGTGGGCAGGAGCATTGGGACGCTTGGTACACCGACTGTCAACTCACCCACGATCTAGATGTCTCGACCGTCGGACGCCTGGCATACGTTTTCCCATTTCATTCAAATACCGGCGCTCCAAATTCGAACTTCCGATGGTAAACATCTGCAATAGGGCCGCGAAGGAGACGGCCAATCCGTCAAAGCACCCGCCATCCCGTCAGATTCTAAGGTAGGCCGTCTATTCGGAACCGGTGTTGCAATTCCGGCCGAAGAGAAGGACATCCCGATCGACGTCGCCGGATGGAAGATCGGGCGCTGTTATGTCGACGCGAGTTTCGGAGTGATGTTCATCCAAGGGAACGATGCTTTCGAGTTTCGAATTGGAGGACCGTTCAAGATTCGTCATGCGGGGATGGACGTTGAATACTGGTCGGAATACCAGGACGTCACGAAAGTGAGTGGTGCCCTGCGTTTGCTCCACAAGACGGCGCGCACCGCGGTCGCGTTCAAGGACGGAGGCCTCGAGATCGTCTTCAGTGATGGCGACGTTCTTGCAGTCCCCCCGGACCAACACTACGAGGCGTGGGAGATGT
>DASWGO010000295.1:0-2434 GCA_036393695.1 Thermoplasmata archaeon | reverse complement strand
CGACAGGATCCCAAACGAGTGCTTCGCCTTCCGCGTCCGGAAGTAGACCTCCCCGTCGACCGAATACGCGTAACCGCGGTCGACGAGACGGGCGATCAGGGCCGTGATCTCCGGGATATGCTCGCTCACCTTCGGCATGTGATCCGCCCGCCTCACGTTCAGGGCGCGCATGTCGTCCAGGAACGAATCGATGTAGTGCTGCGCGTAGGCGAGGGGGGCCTGGCGGGCCTCTCTCGCCCGTCGGATGATGACCTCCTCGATGTCCGTGAAGTTCTGGACGTAGATGACGCGGTGTCCCAAGAACTCCAGATACCGGCGTGCCGTGTCGAAGTCGATGTATGACCGGGCGTGGCCGAGGTGGCTATAGTCGTACGTCGTCGGGCCGCAGACGTACATCTTGACGATGCCGGGAGTGAGCGGTGCAAACGGTTCCTTCTTCCGGGTGCGGGTGTTGTACAATCGGAGGACCATGAGGTCGCAAGCGCGGCCACGGGAGCCGCGCTATTAAGCCCTTTACCCGCCGGATCGAAACGGTTGTGCCGGTCGCAAGAACACGACCATCGAAACCTATTTCGTGCGTCGGGATTTGTCATCGTCCTGCTGGGCCGATAGATCAGCGGAAGATCGCCGCCTTCGCAAGGCGGAAGCCGTGGGTTCAAATCCCACTCGGTCCACTTCACCCCGCCCGACTCGTCGACGTGAGTGCCCGGGCGAAAATCGAAGGCGCAGGCCGCGGGAATTCTGAGGCGCGACCACTCGGACGGAAAGGTCGTGTGCGTGCGCGACGGTTGTCGTCCGGCCCCCCAATCCGCGCTAGGCGGTCTCTCTCGCAATCACGACGCTCTTCACGCGAGGGGCTGCCTCGGGGGCATCCTGCTCGAGATACGTGAGGTAACCGGAGCCGACGTTGAAATGAACGACAGAGGGTTTCTTCTCCAAGTCGACGATCGGCTTGCCGGACTTCCTCTTCATGGAATGTCCCTTCGAGGGATTCAGTCCCCGGGGACGGCTTAAAGGGTTTTCTGCCAAATTCACTCTCGATAAGCGTAACACACCCCCGCCATTCGAATCGACGTTCTGGCCGGGTCCGCGGCGTTTCCGGCAAACCTATAAGGCCAACGGGGGCCCAATTATTACCTGAGGACGTGGAGGATCAAATGATCACCGTCCAGAAGCTTGCCCAGGCCATCGAGAAACGCCTTGGCGGCACCGAGGCGGAGGCCCTTGCCGAATCGCGGACGGTGATGAGTTACTTCGGTTTCCGGAGCGTGATCATCGACAACGCGATCCATCCGGACGACCGGAAGGTCTTCTACGCGCTCCACGACGCCGGCCTGCTCCAGAGCTTCTGGGAGACCGTCCCCTTGTTGGACGGTCGGAACTGGCGAATCTTCTACTGGTCGCTGAACGAAGCGGATCTCGACCGCATTCTGGTGGACGAGCAGGCCCCTCCCGAGGAGCCGGTCTACAAGTCTCTCCCCGATGAAGCCTGGGGCCGTCCAGCGGCGGGCGCGTAAGCTAGTCTGGCCAGGCCCGCGCGCCGACGAGCGGCACGAAGGCACACGGCGTTCCCTCCCGGATCTCCAAGTTGCCGTCCGCCTTCCGGGTCGCGACGATCAGGACCTGCCCGCTCCGCGGGCCGATCGGGGCGACGATCCGCCCGCCGGATGAGAGTTGGAGCCGCCATGGATCCGGGATTTCCGGCGCGCCCGCCGTCGCCAAGATGCAGTCGTATGGGGCCTGCTCCGGAAAGCCGAGACTGCCATCGCCGACGACGACCGTCACGCCTGCGTAGCCAACCCGGGCGAGGTTCGACCGCCCCCATTCCGCCAGCCGGGGGATCCGTTCGATCGACACGACGTGCTGCGGCCCCACGATGTGCGCGACGAGGGCCGCGTGGTACCCGGACCCCGTCCCGATCTCGAGCACGTGCTCCCCCGGCGCAAGCCGAGCTTCCTCCAGCATGATCGCAATCATCGAAGGCGCGGAAATCGTCTGCCCTCGCCCGATCGGCAGCGGCACATCCGCATACGCGTCGGCCGCGTCCTCCGGACGGACGAACGCCTCCCGGGGCACGGCCAGGAACGCGTCCCGAACCCGCGAATCCTGAACGTACCGCGAGCGGACCAGCTGCTCCACCATTCGAGTGCGTTCGGCCGCGAAGTCCATCGCCTGGCCCATCGACCCGTCACCGCGAGCGCAGCCCATAAAATGTCGGTCACCCCGGGACCAGGAGGGCGATCAGGACCGTCGAGAGGACGAGCGTCGCAGCGGTGACGGGAAGCCCTGCTTTCACGAAGTCTTTCATCGAGACGCTCACCCCGTCCCGGGACGCGACCTGCACGACGATGACGTTGCACGCGGCCCCGAGGATGGTCGCGTTCCCTGCGAGGGTCGAGCTCGCGGCGAGCCCGAGCCAGAGTTGCGTGGAGCC
>DASWGO010000294.1:0-6160 GCA_036393695.1 Thermoplasmata archaeon | reverse complement strand
CTCGTCTTCGACAACGGCTTCCGGGTCACGCGCGGATTCGCATAGCCTTCGAAAGGTAAACCGACGTCGATTCTTTCTAGAGCGGGGTGGAGTCGCGGTGACAGTCGCTAGACCGATTGTCACGTCTATGACCGATTTTCTCGAAAGCTCGGCTCTCGACGCGTTCGACTCGAACATGCTTGGATCTAGTTCGGGCGAACGTGCGTTCGAATCAGCGAGGCGAAATCTTCCACTCCGAGCGGAGGTTGAGGCGGCTTGCTCTTGGCTGGCAACACGTCGGCACGGACGATTAGGTGAGGTGAGGGCGCAGGGGGAGACCCAAGTCGGAGGCAGTCCGTTTCGCAGCTCCGAGGATTCTGTCAGAAGTTAGGAACCGCGTCAATTCGACTGGGCCATGGAACTCCTCCAATCGGACTACACCTAGGTGGCGAGCCAGAGTCTCGCGGGTCAGCGTCGGTTCCTCCCGGTCGAAGTTCAGATGACGAAGGTCGTCCGTCGGGAATTCAGCCTCATCGGAATCGATTATCCATGTCCAGAACGAAACACACGGATCGCCATAGCTAAGAAGCAGGTCGAGGACTTCGAAGCTCGTTGTTCTCAGCATCAACTCGCAAAACGGACCGGACCTCCACGTTCGCAGCCCGTCTCTCGCATTTCCTTGCGCTCCAGCTTGTGGCTGTGGATCGGCGGCGCCGCTTGCCCTATCGAGTTGAGCACCTCGATACTGATCCGAGAGCGGGAGGTCGCGAATAGAATGTACAAAGACAAGTCTGGTGCAGCCATATGACGGAGGAAGCTCGCATAGAGTTTGCCCACCAGGCGGTGATCGCGCTTGCTTTCAAATCGTAGTGAGTAACCACGGGCCGCCGCACTTCGGACCAGTCGCCAGACACCTCCTCAAGGAAGAACATTTCTTCCGACTTGGCAGGCGTCAAATTCTCACGCAGCGCATCTCGCTGCCGGCGGATTCGGGCCATCAGTTCAGGGAGAGGGAGGACGCGGCCCGAGCATATTCCTTACCCCCGCCTCTCCGTAGATCCCCCCGACAAATCCGCCAACGATGCCGCCAACGAGCGAGGGCCGCAACCGTCGGTGGCTTTAAGGCCGTAGGAGACCTAGCACATCCGGGGGATTCGATGCGTCTCGTGGAGGGTCGCGCAGGCGAGGCGCTGCAGCTAGGGATTGGAGTTCTCGTCACGGTCCTCTTGGTGGCCGCTCTCACGCCAGGGCTCATCAGCGGGCCGACCATGCCGGTGGGGTCACCCTCTGCTCCGGCCGGTGTATCCTCGGAAGCCGCGGTGCTTGCCGGGGCCGGCAATTTCGCCCCGCCGCATTCCGACAATGGATACGATGCGAACGGGAACGGCTTGTTCGACTTTCTCCTCGTGAACGCGAGTGTTCAGATCTCGATGCCGGGGTTCTTTACGGTCCTCGGGACGCTCCATGATGCAAATTACACCTTGCAGGTCCACAACTCGACGTCCGCGGGCCTTCCGGTGGGGCCCGCGAACCTCACGATCTGGTTCGACGGTCGGCTCATCAACCAGAGCGGTATCGATGGGCCGTACACGGTAGACCTCATCTTGGTCAACGAGAACTTCTCCCTGCTCGATTTCGGCACACACACCACGCAACCCTACAGCCATCTCGACTTCGATCCGATACCCGCCTTCATGACTCCGCCTCATCCGGATTCCGGCCAGGACACGAACGGGAATGGTCTCTTCGACTTCCTGAACATCGACGTCCAAGTCCAAGTGAATGTCCCTGCTAATTACAGTGCGAGTGCGTTCTTGCACACGGCGAATTTCACGCTCACCCTGTTCGCCTCCGCCTCGGCGTTTCTCCCGATCGGGCCGGGATCGATTCGGGTCTCCTTCCCCGGCGGGCCAATCAACCAATCGGGAATCGATGGTCCGTACACCGTCGAGCTGCAGCTCTACGACACCGCGTCAGGCCTCCCCCTCGGGATGAATACCACCACGACCCAGGCATACAGCCATCTCGCCTTCGATCCGATACCTGCCTTCATGACTCCGCCACATCCCGATTCTGGCCAGGACACGAACGGGAACGGTCTCTTCGACTTCCTGAACGTCGACGTCCAGGTCTACACGAATCTACCGGACAATTACACCGTGAACGGATTCTTGCATGCCGCGAACTTCACGCTCACCGAGTTCGCTTCCGGGTCGGCCTTCCTCCCGATTGGACCGGGATCGATTCGGGTCTCGTTCGCCGGAGGTCCGATCAACCAATCGGGATTCGATGGGCCGTATACGGTCGAACTGCAGCTCTCAGAGGCCGGGTCGTCCGCGATCCTCGGGACGAACACGACGACGACCCAGGCATACAGCCATCTAGCTTTCGATGGACCCGCTCCTGTCACGCCGATTCAATCGTCCTTCGCCGCAACAACGCCGGCGATTGACGGGCTGATTACGTCGGGCGAATGGAACGACTCGACCGTCGTCAACCTGACGGCGATTTCCGGGAACACACTACCTGCGTATCTCTTCGTGAAAAACAGTCCGACGATGCTCTACATGGCCTACGACGCCGTCGGGGACACGTCGTTGTCGTCGGGCGACGCCGCGGCGCTCGCGTTCGACACGGGGAACGATGCCGTGGCGTCGAACGGGCATGAGGATCAGTTCGTTCAAGGCGGGTTCGGAGGGAATCCTTCGAATCAGTCGCATTGGGTATACAACAGTTCCTTGGGATACTGGAGTGTGGAGGATGCCCCATACAACCCGGGTCTCCCGAACCATGCGGGCCTCGCGAGCGCCTGGGGCTTCGGGTCTAGCCCGAGTCTCGGCGTGAACCACCGAATGTACGAGTTCGCGATCCCGCTGGCCCTGCTCGGTAGCGGTCCGAACCAGACGTTGGGATTCTTCGGCGGGGCCCAGCAATCGCCCGGGGTCGTGGACTTCCCGACATTCCGCTACAGCCTCTGGCCCATTTTCGCTGGCGGGCCGATCCCATTGGCCTCCTACGGCGACCTAATTCTTGCCGGAGGCGGCGGTGGCGACACCACGCCCCCAACCATAGCGATCAACTCCCCGGCTCCCGGCGCGATTATCCCCGTCAATTCGATCACCGTGAACTGGAGTGCCTCCGATTCGGGCGTCGGGCTGGACCACTTTGAACTTCGCCTGGATGGTGGGGCGCCCATCAGGCTGGACGCGAACGTGACCGGATACACCGTGTCCGTTGCGTCCGATGGCAATCACACGGTCCAGGTCACGGCGTACGACGGGGCAGCCAACGCAGCCTCGGCCGCAGTGTCCGTGATTGTCGATACCACGCCACCGGTCCTCTCCATCACGTATCCCGCCGCCGGCGCCCTTTTCGGGTCCACCACCGTCGCCGTGGCATGGAGTGCGTCCGATGCGCGTTCGGGCCTGGATCACTTCGAGCTGAGCGTCGACGGTGGGCCCGTTACGGTGCTCGGCCCCGCAGAGGTGAACCATACGTTCGCGGGCCTCTCGCAGGGCTCTCATCTTGCGACCGTGGTGGCCTTCGACCTCGCCGGACACTCGACGACGGCCACGCGCAGCTTCACGGTGGACACCACCGCTCCTACCGTCGTCCTCAGTGCTCCCGCGGCGGGCTACGTGTCAACGCGGAACGTGTTGGTCACATGGACCGCCTCCGACAATGTCGGATTGGATCACATCGAAGTCAGCTTGGACGGAGGTGCCCCGGTTACCCTGGCCGCGAGCGCTACCAGCTTTACGCTCACGGGCGTTTCGGATGGCCCGCATACGATTAGCGTCCGGGCGGTCGACCTGGCCGGGTCCTCCACGTCCGATTCTGTGGATGTGACCGTCGACGCGACCTTACCGATTGCCTCTATCACGACTCCCACCCCTGGCCAAATCTTGGGAACGAACTCCGTCCTGCTGGTATGGACTGCATCCGATGCGACTTCGGGGATTGATCATCTCGAGGTCAGCGTCGATGGCGGTTCCGCGACTTCCTTGGCCGCCGCAACAACCTCGTACTCGTTCACGGGCCTCTCCGACGGGAGCCATACCTTCCGAGTGCGGGCCATTGATCGGGCCGGCAACTCCGCGATCTCGGACGTGACCGCGATGGTCGATGTGACCAAACCGATTGCGTCGATCACATCACCCGCCGCGTCCGCATACCTGACTTCTCACAGCGTCGTCGTGAGGTGGACCGCCACGGACCCCACGTCGGGTATCGACCACTATTCGCTTTCCATCGACGGCGGTGCGTCCCAGACCGTTGATGCGACCGCGACCTCGTACACGTTCAGTGGCGTCGCGGATGGCCCGCACACGATTCGATTGACCGCCGTCGACCGGGCCGGAAACACGGTCCTCGTGAGCGTCTCGGTCACGGTGGACACGCTCGATCCGACAATTTCCATCGTCGGCCCTGCGAGCGGTGCCGTGATTACTAGCTCCGCACCGACCGTCACCTGGACGGCGGATGACGCCGCATCGGGAATCGATCACATCGAGGTCCGCGTGGATGGCGGGAGCGCGCAGACTCTTTCCTCGGGCACGACATCCTACACGCCGAACGGACTTTCGGACGGAACGCACACCGTGAACGTGACCGTCGTGGATAAGGCGGGGCATTCCAGCTCGAAGAATGTCTCTTTCCGGGTCGACACGAGTTTCGTGAGCCCATCAGGACCGTACGGCATTGCGGGGTTGACATCGATCATCCTCCTGGTCGTCGTCGCCCTCGTTGCCGCGCTCTTGATCGTCCGCCGACGTCGGCGTCCGCGGGCGCCAGCCTAGGCGGTGCCGGGTCTCCGATCGGGGGATGCGATTTCGGCCTCCGCCCGCGTCCATGAAGGCAGCAGTGGGTCCGAATCCCAGGCGTGGCGGGATCGGCCATCGAATCTCGACTCCGCCTTGGCGCCCGGAAGCATGACTCAAATAGATACCGAACGCGGTACGAAGGAGGATGACGCTACCGAGGGAAGTCCGGAGACCGTCGTGTCGCTTGAGTTGCGGCCCGAATCGCATTATGTTCAAACGGTGATCTGGTTCGGCTACGTCATCGCCCTCTTCGTTGGACTCGCGTTCATGTTCTCGGGGCTCCAGAATTCGTATCTCCTATTCTTTCTCCTGTTCGGCGCGGGGTCTATCGTGCCTTGGGCTTTCTTGACCCCCACGGTCCCCGGACGCGCCCCGCGATGACTCGAGGTGACTCCAGAAAAGATTAGGTTCCTTCATGGGTCCGTCGTCAAGAAGTCACTGCTTTGGGGGCGGGTAGAGAGCATTGAGTGGGGGGGCGTTGATTTGGCGCCGACGGAAAGGAGCCTTGTTACGAGCGGGAAAGGAGAGACAGTGGCCTTACCTCCGATTCGTTGGGTTTCCGTTGCTGGCATCAATCCGGGTAACGGGGATCGACTTCCAAGTGCGGAGGGAGGAGGTTCAACGGGTAGTGCTCGCGGTCGCGCACTTAGCAAGATTCCATTCGATTCCAATTGAGCAGCGCGATGCCGAGCTCAACGAAACGGCTTATTGGTGAGCCACCCTGGTCGGGGCCACGATCTGTCATTGTTCGAGATCCTCTCACGGTTGATGAGGACGTTGAAGGTTGCATGAGGGACCGGACCTCCGCCTCTCCCCGTAGGGTGGCTAGTCGGAGTCACGAAGGTTTTCTCTAGGTGTTCGCTGGCCTCTTCATGCGATGCCGCCATGGTCGATGCGGTCGGCGCGAATGAGCCCACAGAGAGAATCCGACCAATGGCAGTGACCTGTGCCAGCTTTCTTGCAGACAATTGCTCTGACGATTGTCACCGGCAGGGACACCAATTCCTGCTAGGTGAAGCTAATCAATCTCGAACCACGAATTCCTCGACATGGTCCTTCGCCTTTTCCCGGGCTGCGTGGTGAGCCTTGAGCCAAGGCCGCACCTTCTCCCACAGCTCCGCCTTGCAATCGCCGCACAGGCGTTCTCCGGACTTGCACGTCTGCTCCACGACCGCGAGATGGCCGTCGTCCGGCTCGAAGATGTACTCGTATTGGCGGAAGATCGAGCAGATGTACGGGTTCGCTCCGAGCCGGCGCTGCTCCTCGACGGTCGCTCGTCCTCCCGTGAAGGCATTCATCACTTTCTTCCGAGCCTGCGCCTCCGTGTCTATCGTGAAGATGCTCGACTCCGGGATCGA
>DASWGO010000293.1:0-2318 GCA_036393695.1 Thermoplasmata archaeon | reverse complement strand
GACTGCGGCATCGCCGGAGCCCGGACTTGCTGCACGGGGGCGTTCGGGTTGTAGGGCTGGCCCATCGGCGTCCCTCCCGGGACACCGGGCGCCGGAACGGGATAGCCGGGAGCCGGGGGCACACCGGGCGCGACTTGCGCCGGAGCGACGACGCCTTGCTTGGCGCCGCACAGGTTACAGAACACCGAGCCGTCCGCGATCCGTCCACCGCATTGATTGCAGAACAGGGAGAGGCCTCCTATTCGGGGGACGAGGCATCCTCGCCTTACTTAAGAATTTCCATCTGAGTTTTCCGGTGAGTAACTCCGAGAAGCCGAGAAGCCGACGCGAACGGGACCGCAAACCTATTCCGCCGGAAGTCCGTGTGCGCCATCGAGATCCCGAGGCCGCATCTTTGGCCGGATTCGTGACCCGCAGACTGACGACATTCTTCAATCTCGGGCCGGGGGATATCCGGAACCTCTCGTTCCTTTACTTCGCGACGTTCATCATGCGGGCCGCCGCGTTCGCCGGGGTCGCGGTGATGCAGCATGTGATGTATCCCGACCCGCGGGACGCGTTGTGGCGCGGCCTCCTCTTCGCGGTCTACCCGCTCGCGGAAATCGCGACCGTCGGGTATCTCGGGACGCTGTGCGACCGCATCGGGAGGAAGCGAATCCTCGTGTTCGCGCATCTCGTGACGGCGGCGGCGGTGTTCCTCTTCATCCCGAGCATCGGACCCGGGGTCCCGGGGAACGTGCAGCCGTATCTGGTCGCGGTCTTCTTCGCGATGTTCGGGATCGGCGCCGCGGCGAAGGTCGCGTCGACGCTCGCGATGATCAACGACCATTCGAACCGCGCGAACCGAGCCCAGTTGATGGCGTTCTTCGACCTCGTGACGTTCGGCGGCCTCGTCGCGGGTTTCGGGGCGGCGTTCCTGGCCCTCCATGCCTTCGGAGTCGCCGACGCGGTCGTGCTCGCGGTGGGCGGACTCGGCGTCATGGTGAGCGTCGTCATGGTCCAGTTCCTCGTCCGAGAGACCCCCTTCACCCCGGAGCTGCAGCGGGGGACGATCGAGCTCTTGCGGACCGTCCTCCGGAACAAAGACATCCAGCGACTCCTCCCGGTCTACATCCCAGTCGTCGCTCTTTACGGGTACGTCCTCACCTTCACAGACAACTTGCTCGGGGCCGGCAACCAAGGATCCGCGACGACCAATCAACTCCTGATCGTCGTTGCGTCGCTCGGGATTCCTCTCGGGTTGTCGCTCGCGGTGAGTGGCCGTCTCTCCGACCGCGCGCGTCTGCGACGGCCGTTCATGGGCCTCGGCCTCGCGTGCTTCGGAGGGCTCGCGATCCTGCTGGCCCTCGCGACGGGTCCGGGACGTCCGGACCTGCAGCAGTTGGTCTCTCGATGGCCCTTGATCGTCGTCCTCGCCGCCGGCGCCGGGACCTTCCCTCCCGCGGCGCTGGCGTATCTCGGAGACATCGTCGAGCACGCCGTGACCGGAACCACATTCGGAATTTACTCGATCATCTTCGGATCCGGTCTCATCGTGGGACCGGTCCTCGGCGGCGCCTTGACGCAAGCGCTCGGTCCGATCGCGTTCGCGGTGATCGCCCTCGGCCTCATCGGAATCTCCGGGGCCGGCGTGTTGTTCATCCGCGAGCCGCTGAAAACGCCGCGCACCCCGATCGTGCCAGAGACTCCGATCCCACCGGAAACCCGCTGACGCGATCCGTCACGCGTCCCTGATTCTGACGACGCCGGATTGAAGTACCCGCGGTTTCGTCGGACGGAGCGTGTCCTCGAGTACGTCCAGCCTGTTGGATCTCGACCCGATCGCGTACTTCGCGATGGGCGGCTTCGCGCTCTTCTTCGGCCTGTTCTTCCTCGTCCTGCTCTACGACATCCCGCTCTTCCTGTATGTGTGCGGGCCGATCACGGTCATCCCCGGGGTCATCGCCATCGCCGTCGGCGCGCGTCAGTGGCGCCGTGAACGGACTGTCGTCGAGTTCGCGAACTGGGCGAAGTCCCAGCGGCGGATCAAGATGGATCTCATGGCGCAGCGACTCGGGAAGACCCGGTTCGAGACGGAGAAGCTCCTCGGGAAGGCCCTCAACGAGGGTTTGGTCAAAGGGGCCATCGACCGGACGACCGATGAGTTCGTCTCCGAGGACGCGCTGAAACAGGAGCACTTCGTCGGCACGTGCCCGAACTGCGGCGGCAACGTCGACACGTGGTACTTCCCGGAGGAACGTGTCGTGTGCCCGTACTGCGAACGGGTCGTCGCCCTCCCGGCGGACGCCTGATTTCCGCGGGACGCGACCCTTAAATAG